>NZ_JBSGJR010000062.1:0-19349 GCF_053605645.1 Micromonospora sp. NPDC003776 | reverse complement strand
GGCGGATAGTCCGTGACCTTCGCTGATCCGCACGAGGACTCGGCCCTCGTCACCGGCGGGGACGAAGATGGTTACAGCCAGCCGTTGCGGCGGAACAGCCGGTAGAGGATGAACGAGGAGATCAGGCAGACCGCCCAGACCCCCGGGTAGCCGTAGGTCCAGGTCAGCTCCGGCATGTACTTGAAGTTCATGCCGTAGATGCCGGCGACAGCGGTCCACACCGCACCGATGGCGGCCCAGGCCGCGATCTTGCGCATGTCGTTGTTCTGGTCGACGGTGACCTGGGCCAGCCGCGCCTGGAGGATCGAGTTGAGCAGGTCGTCGTACGAGTTGACCTGCTCGACCGTGCGGCTGAGGTGGTCCTGCACGTCCCGGAAGTAGCGCCGCACCTCCTGCGGCACGTCCCGGTTGACCTGCGAGGTGAGGGTGAGCAGCGGACGCTGCAACGGCACCACCGCCCGCTTGAACTCCACCAGCTCCCGCTTCATCTGGTAGATCCGCTGGATCCGGCCGCTGCCCTGCCGGTCGAAGACGTCCGCCTCCAGCACGTCGAGGTCGTCCTCCAACCGGTCGGCCACCTCCAGGTAGAGGTCCACCACCCGGTCGGTCACCGCGTACGCCACCGCCCAGGGGCCGTGCTCCAGCAGGTCGCGCTTCGCCTCCAGGTCGGCCCGGACCGCCGAGAGCCGGCAGGCGTCCCCGTGCCGGACGCTGATCAGGAAGTTCGGCCCGATGAAGAGCATCACCTGGCCGGTCTCCACCACCTCGGAGTTCTCGGTCAGCTCGGTGTGCTCGCAGTACCGGGCGGTGCGCAGCACCAGGAAGGAGACCTCGCCGAAGCGCTCCAGCTTGGGGCGCTGCTCGGCCTTGACCGCATCCTCCACGGCCAGCTCGTGCAGGCCGAAGGTGGCCGCGATGGCGCTCATCTCGTCCAGTTCCGGCTCGTGCAGGCCGAGCCAGACGAACGCGTTCCGCTCCTCGCGGGCCGCGGTGAGGGCGTCGGCGTAGTGCCACTCGCCGGGCTGGCGCTCGCCGTCGACGTACAGGCCGCAGTCGACGATCCCGCTCCGCCCGGGGCCCGCCGGTTGCGGCGTACGCGGGGAGCCGTCGGCGTTGAGGATGCGGGACATGGCACGGACCGGTGCCGCCCAGGCCCGGGGCCGGAGCCCCCGGCCGCCGTGCTGCCCGGCAGTGCGGTCGTTCGCCACCCGGTCGGTCATCTCGCCCCCTCCCCACGATGCTGCGGCTTGCAGGTTACGCCGATCGGGGCGGACCGCAGCACGGGCGAGCGCGGCGGGCACCGGAGCCGGTGCGACCCGCGTCACTCCACGGGTGGCGCCGGGCGGGCCGGCCGCGTCAGGGGGGTGAGGGGCGACACGGCCCACCCGGCACCCTTTGGGGGCGGGAGTGGTGCTGTCCGCGCCGACGGTCCGGGCGGGGCCGCGAGGGGGCTCCCCGGGAGGGCGGACCCGTCACCGACGAAAGGTGAACGGCGCTCGCAGCATTGTGCGACCGCCGACCGGCCCAGCGGGAGGGCTGAACCGGCCGGCATCGCCGAACTGTCGGAAACCCGACAGAAGTTTCAGCCCCGGACGGCCGCCACCGCCTCGGCCAGCCGCCGGACGCCCTCGTCGATCCGGTCCGCGGTCACCGCCGAGAAGGCCAGCCGCAGCGCGTGCCGGCCGCCCTCGATCAGGAAGTCGCTCCCCTTGACCACCGCGACCCCGCGCTCGGCGGCCGCCGGGGCGAGCCGGTCCACCTCGACGTCCTCCGGCAGCTCCACCCAGAGGAAGTAGCCGCCGTCCGGCTCCACGAACCGGGCCTCCGGGATGTGCCGGCGCAGCGAGTCGGCGAGCACCCGGGCCCGCTCGCCGAGGGCGGCCGAGACGGTACGGATCGACCGCTCGATGTCGCCGGAGACGCAGAACTGGTGCACGATCGCCTCGGACACCATGCCGGGCGAGATGTAGAGGTTGGTGGCCCGCTTGGCGATGGCGGCGATCAGCTCGGCCGGGCCGATCAGGTAGCCGACCCGGACCCCGGGGCAGACCGTCTTGGTGAAGCTGGAGGCGTGCACCACCACGCCCCGGGTGTCCATCGACAGCATCGACGGCAGCGGCTCGCCGCGGAACCGGATGTCCGCGTACGGGTCGTCCTCGAAGATCGTGAAGCCGTACTCGGCGGCCAGGTCGAGCAGCTCCCGGCGCTTCTCCAGGGAGAGGGTCACCCCGGCCGGGTTCTGGTAGTTCGGGATCACATGGGCCAGCCGCGGCCGGACCCCCGACTCCAGCAGCTTGCGCAGCTCGGCGGTGTCCAGGCCGTCCGGCTGGACAGTCACGCCGTGGATCTCGCCGCCCATCTGCTGGAGGTTGAGCAGCGTCCGGTCGTACGTCGGGCGCTCGACGACCACCGCGTCGCCCCGGCGGACCAGGTGGTCGAAGAGGAACGCGTCGGCCTGGAGCGAGCCGTTGGTGATCAGCACCTGGTCGGCCTCGACGCCGTGCTTCTCCGCGATCCACTTTCGCAGGGGCGGGTAACCGACGGAGGTGCCGTACGCCGTGATCCCGGCGGGGTCGGCGTCGAAGGCGCGGACGGCGGCGGCCTTGAGCCCCTCGACATCGACGATGTCCAGCGAGGGAGCGCCACGGGCGAAGGAGATCAGCTGCTCGGCGGTCATGCGCACGAGCCTAGGGCCTGCTCCGGGCGGTCCGGCCGGCATACACGCGAAGTTCAACATGCGGGCGGTCGATCCGTCCGACCGGCCGATCCGGGACCCGAGGCGGGCTCGCGAACGCCCGTCGCCGGGGCCCGTTCCGGGCCCCGGCGACCCTGCCGGAGTCAGACCGGCGTGGTGGCGTGCCGCCCGGCCCAGACCCGCATCAGGTCACGTACCGAGATCACCCCGGCCACCTCACGGCCGTCCAGCACCACCAGGTGCCGGAAGCCGCCCCGGGCCATGGCCGCCGCGGCCTCCTCCACCGTCCAGTCCGGACCGGCGTAGACGACGTCCCAGGTGAGGTGGGAGCCGGTCCGTTCCACATCCGGGTCGAGCCCGGACCCGATCGCGTTGAGCACATCACGTTCGGTCATGATCCCGACCCCCTCGGAGTCCGGGTCGATCACGACCGCCGACCCGACGCGGCGGGCCGACATCATCCGGGCCGCTTGGCGGAGCGTGTGCTCCGGGCCGACCACGAGTACCTGGCTGGACATCGCTTCCCGAACCTGCATCACGCATCACCCCTATGGGACGGTGGCCTCGGTACGGACATGGTGGGCCATCGATGCGTACCGGGACAAGACCGGGCATCGGCGAAAACGGCCACGGCTCGCTACCGTGTTGACGTGCCCACCGAGCCTCTCCGCTGCGCCGGCGCGCTGATCGTCGACGACGACGGCCGCATCTTCATCCAGCGTCGGTCCCCCGAGCGGCGCCTCTTCCCGAACTGCTGGGACATCGTGGGCGGCCACCTCGAGCCGGGCGAGAGCGTCGAGGACGCCCTGCGCCGGGAGGTCGCCGAGGAGACCGGCTGGTCGGTGTCGCACGTGCTCGGCCTGGTCGGCGAGTACGCGTACACCGCCGACGACGGGCTGGCCCGGGTGGAGACCGACTTCCTGGTCCGGGTGGACGGCGACCTGAGCCGCCCCACCCTGGAGGAAGGCAAGCACACCGAGTTCCGGTGGCTGGCGGAGCGGGAGGTCGGCCTGCTCGACGAGCACCGGGACGTCAACGACGGGCTGATCCGGCGGATCGCCGAGGACGCCTTCGCCGCGCTCCACTCGATCGGACTGTGAGCAACCAGGTCGAGCTGCCGCCGCACCGGTTCGCGGGGCTGGTCGCCCCGGCCGTCGACCGAGCCTTCGTCGCCGGCATGCTGGCCGGCCGGGACGGCGGCGGCGCGGAGCTGAGTTCCCGGTACGGCGGACCGGCCGCCACCGGCTTCCTGGTGGAGTTCCGCACCCGGCTGGCCGCGCCGGGCGGCACGGTGGACGGGGCGGGCTTCGCCGCGGTCACCCGCTACCGGGACCCCGCCGCCTGCCGACGGGCGGTGGACAAGCAGGTCGCGTACGGGATGCTCCAGCGCGTTCCGGACGGCGGCTTCTGCGCCACCGAACGCGGACTGGCCTTCCTGGGCGAGCTGTACGGGGTGCACGCCGAGGTCACCGAGGAGCTGTGGGCCGGCCACGACGACCGGGTGGCCCGCCTGGTGACCGCGCTCGGCCGGGTGCTCGCGTACGCCGTGCTGCTGACCGAGGACGACGGGCCGGGCGCGTTCACCGCGATGGCCCCGCCGTACGAGCCGGCGGCCGCCCCGCCGGGGCTGCTGCTGCTCAACCGGCTGGGCACGCTGCGCTACCACCGGGCGGACGCGCACGCCGCGGCGTGGACCGCCGCCGGGCACACCGCGACCAGCATCGTCGAGCTGCCGCCGGGCCCGGAACGGCTGGCCATCGAGCAGGAGACCGACCGGCGGGCGGCCGGCCCGTACACGGTGCTGACCGCCGAGGAGCGGCTGGCCGTGCTCGCCGACCTGGCGGCCCTGCCGGGCTGAACCCCGGATGACGGCGGCCGGCCGACCGGCCGCCGGTATCCTCCACCGGTGACCAGCAGTAGTACTGAGGAGGATGCCGGCATGATCGGGATGGTGCTCGCGGCCGGTGCGGGGCGGCGGCTGCGCCCGTACACCGACACCCTGCCCAAGGCCCTGGTGCCGGTTGACGGGGAGACCACCATCCTCGACATCGCGCTCCGCAACCTCGCCGAGGTGGGGCTCACCGAGATCGTGATCGTGGTCGGCTACGCCGCCGACGCGGTCCGCGAGCGGCAGGCGGCGCTGCAGGAGAAGTACGGCGTCAGCCTCACCCTGGTGCACAACGACAAGGCCGAGGAGTGGAACAACGCGTACTCCCTCTGGCTGGCCCGGGAGTACTTCTCCCGCGGGGTGCTGCTGGTCAACGGCGACACCGTGCACCCGGTGAGCGTGGAGAAGACCCTGCTGGCCGAGCGCGGCCCGGGCATCCTGCTCGCCGTCGACAACATCAAGGTGCTGGCCGAGGAGGAGATGAAGACCACCTTCGACGCCGCCGGCCAGCTCACCCGGATCACCAAGCTGATGGACCCGCTGGAGGCGTACGGCGAGTACATCGGCGCGACGCTGATCGAGCCGCAGGTGGCCGACGCGCTGGCCGACGCCCTGGAGGCGACCTGGCGGCGCGACCCGAACCTCTACTACGAGGACGGCTACCAGGAGTTCGCGGACCGGGGCGGCGAGGTGCGCGCCGCGCCGATCGGCGACGTGGCCTGGGTCGAGGTGGACAACCACGACGACCTGGCGCGGGCGCGGGAGATCGCGTGCCGCTACTAGCCCGGACCATCCTCACCCCGCTGCACATCGACGTGCGGCGGGGCGCGGTGGCGGATCTCGCCGCGATCCTCGTCGACGGGCGGATCTCGGCCGGCGGTGACGTGGCGGTGGTGGTCGGGCCCGGCCAGGGTGAGCAGATCGCCGAGCTGATCCGGCCGTCGCTGCGCTCGGCGGACGTGTTCACGGTGGCCGGCGGCACCCTGGACGCCGCCGACGACCTGGGCGCCAAGCTGCGCCACCGGTCGTACGACGCGGTGGTCGGCATCGGCGGCGGCAAGACCATCGACGTGGCGAAGTACGCCGCCACCCGGCGTGGCCTGCCCATGGTCACCGTGGCGACCGGCCTGGCCAACGACGGCATCGCCTCCCCGGTGGCCAGCCTGATCACCGACGGGATCAAGGGCTCGTACGGGGTGCACATCCCGATCGCGGTGATCGTCGACCTGGACTTCGTGGAGGCCGGGCCCGAACGGCACAACCGGGCCGGCATCGGCGACGTGGTGAGCAACATCAGCGCTCTGGCCGACTGGGAGCTGGCCCGCCAGGTGCGCGGCGAACCGGTCGACGGGCTGGCCGCGTCGCTGGCCCGGATGGGCGCCGAGGCGGTGCTGGCCCATCGGGGCGACATGAGCGACGACGCGTTCGTGACGGTGCTGGCCGAGGCGTTGATCTCCACCGGCCTGGCGATGGCGGTCTGCGGCACCAGCCGTCCGGCCAGCGGCGGTTGCCACGAGATCATGCACGCCATCGACGCCCTCTACCCGGGCACCGCCTCGCACGGAGAGCTGGCCGGACTCGGCGCGCTGTTCTGCACCTTCCTGCGCGGCGACGATCGCCGGTTCGCCGAGATGTCCGCCTGCCTGGTCCGGCACGGCCTGCCCCGGCTGCCCGCCGAGGTGGAGTTGACCGAGGACCAGTTCGTGGCGGCGGTGCAGTTCGCGCCGGCCACCCGGCCGGACCGCTACACCATCCTCGAACACCTCGCGATGTCGCCTACCGAGACGCGGGAGCGGCTGGCAGACTACGCCGGTGCACTCCGCGACCTTGGCTGAACCGTCCCGCCCCACCGTCGCCGACTTCCACCGGGTCAACCGGGGCGGCGGCCTCTTCAGCGAGTCGATCAGCCAGTGGATCGGCGCGGTCTTCGCGCTGGTCGCCCAGCGGCTCGGCCTGCGCCCGACCGCGCTGACCATCACCAACCTGGTGCTCGGGCTGGCCGCCTCGGTCACCGTGGTCGCGCTCGCCGGCAAGGTCGCCGCCGCCGCCGTCCCGGCCTGGGCGGTCGGGCTGCTCGCCCTGGTCGCCTGGCAGATCGCGTACGCCCTGGACTGCGCGGACGGTCAGCTCGCCCGGGTCACCAAGCAGGGCACTGCCGCCGGTGCCCGGGTCGACGTGCTCTGCGACGTGGCCGCCCAGATCGCCCTGGTCACCGCCCTCGGGGCGACCGCCGTGGCGCAGCGCCCGTCGACGCCGGCCTGGCTGATCGCGGTCTTCGCCGGCACCTGGATGGTCAACCTGGTCACCTCGGTGATGCAGGCCGGGCCGAACGCGGCCAGCATGGTCACCTCGACCTCGCTGCCCGTACGCCTGGTCAAGCTGGTCCGGGACTACGGCGCGGTGATCTTCCTGGCCGGCCTGGTGCTCACCGTCGCGCCCGCGCTCACCGTCTGGGTGATCGTCGCGTTCACCATCGTCAACGGCGCCTTCCTGCTCGCCAGCATCGCCTTCTCCGCTCGCGCCTCCCTCCGCTGACCCCCTCCACGCCACCCGCCACGGCTGGAGATCTTGGAAGGAAATGGCCCCCAGAGGGGCCGATTCCTTCCAAGATCTTCCTGATGTCTCGCGATGCGAACAGAATCTCTCAGTGCGCGAGACGGCGCGCAGGTTCACGGCATGACCGTGCTCGATCCAGGTTGGCGTGGCATCGGAGAGCGACGGGGCGGGAGCGGGAGGGTCAGACGCGGGAGGTGCGGGCGACGTCGGCGTAGATGTCGATGAGGCGCTTGGTGACCACGTCGGGGTGGAAGATGCGCTCGTAGCGGGCCCGCGCGGAGCCGGCCAGCGCGGGGGCCCCTACCAGGGCGACCGGCAGGGCGGCAGCCAGCGCGGCCGGCTCGGGCGCGACCACCCAGCCGGCGTCGCCCGCCTTGATCCCCTCGGGCATGGCGGGGCGGTCGGATCCGCCAACCGGCGCCGAGGCCACCTCGGCCGGACCGGTGCCGGCGGGTTCCCGGGGGGTGTCGGCGCCGACCAGGTACGGGATGCCGCCGAGCGCGGTGCCGAGCACCGGCCGGCCGCTGGCCAGCGCCTCGATGATCACGGTGGGCAGCACGTCGTGCCAGGTGGAGGTGGCCAGCACCACGGCGCTGGCGGTGAGCGCCGCGCGTACCCCCGCCCGGTCGAGCTGCCCCAGGTAGAGCACGTCCGACCGCTCGGCCGCCGCCGCCTCGACCTGCGTGCGCAGCTCGCCGTCGCCGGCGATCCGCAGCGGGCCCAGCGCACCGACCGGGTGCCGCCGCCACGCCTCCAGCAGCAGGTCCAGCCCCTTCTCCGGGGTGAGCCGGGCCATGTAGAGGAAGCCCTCGCCGAGCGGCGTCGGGATGCCCGGGTCCGGGACGGCGTTCGGCTTGACCACGATCCGTTCGTCCGGAATGCCGTAGTCGCGCAGGTGGTCGGCCACGGCGCTGGTCAGCGCGATGAACCGGTCCACCGAGCGCCACGTCGGGCGGTGCACGGCGAGGGTGGTGGCCATCAGGGCGCTCTGCGCCCGCGAGTTGCGGTAGCAGCGGTGCACGATCGCCGGCACGCCGAGCGCCCGGCCCCGGCAGTCCTGGCAGATGACGCCGTCCCGGAAGTAGAGCCCGGAGGAGCAGACCTGCCGGTAGTTGTGCACCGTCTGCACCACCGGCACCCCCCGCTTGTGCGCGGTCCGCACCACCCAGGGCGAGAGCAGCGGGTACGGGTTGTGCAGGTGCAGCACGTCGGGCCGGTGCTCGGCGAGCAGCCGGTCCAGATCGTGCTGAGCCTTGGGCGCCCAGATCGGGGAGATCGGCAGCAGCGCCTTCGCCGCCTTCGACATCGCGGGGATCTCGTCGGAGCTGCGCAGGAACGGCAGCACCTCCACCCCGGCCGCGGTGAGCTGCCCGATCTCGGCGTCGACGATCGTGTTCTCGCCGGAAGGCTGGGCTTCCCGGTACCGGTTGTGCGCCACCACGATTCTCACGGCAAAGAAGGCTACCGTTGTACGGTGCCCGAACTACCGGAGGTGGAAGCGCTCGCCGGATATCTGCGCGAGCGGGCGGTGGGCCGGCGCGTCGAGCGTGTCGAGGTCGCCGCGATCAGTGCCCTGAAGACGTACGATCCGCCGCCGAGCGCGGTGTCGGGCCGGGCGGTGGTCGGCGCGGGCCGGCACGGCAAGTTCCTGGACGTGATCTTCGACGGCGGGCTGCACCTCGTGGTCCACCTGGCCCGGGCGGGCTGGCTGCACTACCGGGAGGCGTTCCCGTCGACCACCCCGCTCCGTCCCGGCAAGGGCCCGGTCGCCCTCCGGGTACGCCTCGACGACGGCTCCGGCTTCGACCTGACCGAGGCCGGCACCCAGAAGAAGCTGGCCGCGTACCTGGTGACCGACCCGGCGCAGGTGCCCGGGGTGGCGAAGCTGGGTCCGGACGCGCTCGGCGCCGACCTGGCCACCTTCGCCGAGCGGATCCGCAGCCGCCGGGGCCAGGTCAAGGGGGTGCTGACCGACCAGGCGGTGCTGGCCGGGGTCGGCAACGCGTACTCGGACGAGATCCTGCACGCGGCGAAGCTGTCCCCGTTCGCGATCACCGACCGGCTCAGCGACGACCAGCTGGCCGCGCTGCACGCGGCGACCCGGACGGTGCTGGGCGACGCGGTCCGGCGCTCGATGGGGCAGCGGGCGGCCGAGTTGAAGGGCGAGAAGCGCTCGGGGCTCAAGGTGCACGCCCGGACCGGGCTGCCCTGTCCGGTCTGTGGCGACACCGTGCGCGAGGTCTCGTTCGCCGACTCCAGCCTCCAGTACTGCCCCACCTGCCAGACCGGCGGCAAGCCGCTCGCTGACCGTAGGTTGTCCCGGCTCGTACGGTGAGTAATCCCACCCGTCAGTTACGGAGAGGAATCGGCCGCCGATCGCCGAACCTCCCGCTCCGCACCTCTACCGGGGCCGCCATCCATCGGTATAGTGGCTCGGTCCCCGGCTTCACAACCGATACGGAGCCGGCCAGATCCCCGCAAGGACCGACGGACGGGACTGCCCGTCAGGCCCGGACCCGCGTGGGAGACTGGAACGGTGGGCGACCCGGGTCCTCACGCCGAGTGAGGGCACGGGTCATGCGGGAGGACATGGGTTGAGGTGACGACAAGCCTCCAGCGCCCGGTAACCAACACAGGCCGGAGCAAGAGCGTGCGGCACGTCGACAGCTTCGAGATCCAGCCGCCGACTCCGCCGTCGCACAACGGCGTACCCCGGTCGGCGTGGGCCCGCGCCCGGCGCCGGGTGTCCCGCTGGCACCGCCCCTACATCGTGGCCCTCCTGCTGCTGGACTTCGGCGCGGCGGCCCTGGCCAGCTACCTGGCCATCCAGATCTTCGAGCAGGCCGCCTCCGGCTTCAAGGACGCCCCCCAGTCCTGGTTCTACACGGTCGCCTTCCTGCTGCTGCCGCTCGGCTGGTTGATCATCCTGTGGGGCAACCGGGCGTACGACCGGCGCTATCTCGGCCTCGGGCCGGACGAGTTCAAGCGGGTGATCCGGGCCGGCGTGGCGGTCGCCGCCACCGTCTCCTTCATCGCCTTCGCGACCAAGACCTCGCTCTCCCGGTGGACGGTCGGCTTCGCCCTGCTCGGGGCGATGCTGCTGATCCTGCTCGGCCGGATGATCGCCCGGGCCGCCCTGCACGCCATCCGCAGCCGGGCCGGTCAGGCCGGGCACCGGATGGTGCTGGTCGGCACCCTGCCGGAGTGCCTGGAGGTCCACACCGCGGTCACCCGCACCCCGAGCGCCGGCCTGGTTCCGGTGGCCATCCACCTCACTGACGGGTACGCGGCCGCGCGCGGCATCGAGACCCCGGTGCCGGTCTACGCCGGCCGGGACGTGCTCGCCCTGGTGCGCGAGGTGGGCGGGGACACCATCGCGGTCTGCGGCTCGGCCAGCGCCGAGCCGGGCGAGCTGCGCCGGCTGGCCTGGCAACTGGAGGGCTCCGGCGTCGACCTGGTGGTCGCGCCCCAGCTCACCGACATCGCCGGCCCCCGGGTGCACATCCGCCCGATCGAGGGCCTGCCGCTGCTGCACGTCGAGGAGCCGACGCTGTCGGGCCCGGCGCTGCTCGTCAAGAACCTGATGGACCGGGTCGCCGCCGGCCTGGGCCTGCTGCTGCTGGCCCCGCTCTTTCTCGCCATCGCGATCGCGATCCGGATCTCCGACCCCGGGCCGGTCTTCTTCCGCCAGCCCCGGGTCGGGCACGAGGGACGCACCTTCCGGGTGTGGAAGTTCCGGACCATGTACGTCGACGCCGAGGAGCGGCTGGCCGGCCTGGTCGACCAGAACGAGACCGACGGCATGCTCTTCAAGATGAAGGAGGACCCCCGGGTCTTCCCGGTGGGCCGCTTCCTGCGGGCCTCCTCGCTCGACGAGCTGCCCCAGCTGATCAACGTGCTGTGGGGCGAGATGTCCCTGGTCGGGCCGCGTCCGCTGCCGGCCGACGACGGTGACTTCCTGGGCGACGTCCGGCGCCGGCTGCTGGTCCGGCCGGGCATGACCGGGCTCTGGCAGGTCTCCGGGCGCTCCGACCTGTCCTGGGACGAGGCGGTCCGGCTCGACCTCTACTACGTCGACAACTGGTCGCTGGCGTACGACCTGAGCATCCTGTGGCGGACCGTCGGGGTGGTGCTCGCCCGCAAGGGCGCGTATTGATTCCGGTTCAGCCCCGCCGTTGCCAGTCGGCGGCGGCCCGGGCGAGGTGGTCGAGCACGGCCCGGCGGGCGGGGTGACGCTCCCCGCCGCGACGGGTGAGAGCGAAGACGTGCCGGTTCACCGGCGCGGCCAGCGGTCGCAGCACCACCCCCTCGGGTACGGCCGGCGCGCCCATCCGGGGCAGCAGGGCGACCCCCGCTCCGGCGGCGACGAGCGCCAGGATCGGCCCGTACTCGCTGGTCTGGGCGATCACTCGGGGCACGAACCCGGCGGCACCGCAGGCCCGCTGCAGCATCTGATGGCAGGACGTGACCGAGGGCACGGAGAGCCAGGCCCGCTCGGCGAGCGCGACGAGGTCCACCGGTCCACCGTCCCGGGCCACCGGGTCCTCCGCTGGCAGCGCGGCGACCACCGGATCGGTGAGCAGGTCGTGCCGCAGGCAGCCGGCGGGCAGCGCGAGGGGCAGCAGGTCGTAGCTGTGCGCCACGGCCACGTCGAGTTCGCCGCGATGCAGCGCGCCGAGGCTCTGTTCCGGCTCCAACTCGTCGAGCCGGAGCACCAGATCCGTGCCGTGCTCGGTGGCGAGGCTGCGCCAGGCGGCCGCCACGAGCACGGCCGTGGCCGAGGAGAACGCGCCGAGGCGGACGGTGCCGGCGATCTCGTTACGCAGCGCGAGGACGTCGGCCTCAGCGGCGGCGAGCTGGTCCAGCAGGACGTCGGCGTGGGCGACGAGCAGCCGTCCCGCGTCGGTGAGGGCCAGCCGCCGGCCCTGCCGCTCGAGGAGCCGGACGCCCACCTCCCGTTCGAGCGTGCCGAGCTGCTGGGAGACCGCCGGGCCGGTCAGGTGGAGGGCCTCGGCGGCGGCGTTCACCGTGCCGTGGCCGGCCAGGGCGTGCAGGAGGCGCAGGCGCCGGACATCCAACATGAAGGCGAACTTAGATGATCAAGTAGAAAGAGTAAATGGAACTTCATGATCTCCTCGACCACACTGAGATCATGAGTTCCTCCTCCGCCGCCGGCCCTCGTTCCTACCTCTTCCTGCTGGGCAGTGCCCGGCACGGCGGGAACACCGAAACCCTGGCCCGCCACGCGGCCACCCGCCTGCCGGTGGACGCGCGGGTGCGCTGGCTCCGCCTCGCCGAGCTGCCCCTGCCCAGGTTCGAGGATGTCCGGCACCGAGGCTCGGGCCGGTACCCGGAGCCCGTCGGCAACGCACGCGTCCTGCTGGACGCCACGCTCACCGCGACCGACGTGGTGATCGCCTCGCCGCTCTACTGGTACACCGTCTCGGCGGACGTCAAGACGTACCTCGACCACTGGTCGGGGTGGATGCGCGTCCCGGGGGTGGACTTCCGGGCCCGGATGCGGGGCAAGACGCTCTGGGCGGTCAGCACCGTCAGCGACGAGGACCGGACGACGGCCGACCCGATGCTCGGCACGCTCCGGCTGACCGCGGACTACCTCGGCATGCGCTGGGGCGGCGCGCTGGTCGGCTACGGCAACCGCCCCGGCGACGTACTCGCCGACGCCGCCGCGCTGGCCCGGGCCGAGACGTTCTTCGCCGGGCAGCCCGCAGCGGTGGCCTGACCGCCCGGCCTCCCGTCGCCAAGGGGTTGGCGAATCCGCGCCCACCAGACAGGATCTGGGCCGTGGGTGGCAACCTGTCCGCCGTGTTCGGCGTCGTCTCGCTGGTCAGCGCGCTCGCCGCGGCGCTCTGGGCGGTGCTGCGGCTGCGCGGCCGGCGGGGCATCGCGACGGCCACCCAGCGGGCCACGTATGAGGTCCTGCACACCGCCGGCCTGGCCGCCGAACCGCTGCGGGCCGGGCTGAGCGCGGCGGGCGCGGCGAAGGCCGTACGCCATCTGCGGGCCCTGGTGGGCGCGGCCGGCCTGGCCCTGACGGACCGGGAGGTCCTGCTCGCCCTCGACGGGCGCGGCGCGCACCACGGTGACCAGCTGCTCGCGGCGGCCCGGAAGGCGGTCGGCACCGGGCGGTCGACCGTGCTGCGCGAGTCGGAGCTGCACTGCGACCTGGTGGACTGCCCGGTACGCGGCGCGGTGGTCGCCCCGCTGAGCGCGGACGGCCGGGTGGTGGGCGCGCTGGTGGCGGTCGCCGACGGGCAGCCCGCGCCGGGGCTGGTGCAGGCGACCCTGGAGACCGCGCACTGGGCCGGCGACCAGCTCGCCCTGGCCGAGCTGGACTCGTCCCGGGAGCGCCTGGCCCGCGCGGAGGTGCGCGCCCTGCGCGCCCAGATCAGCCCGCATTTCATCTACAACGCGCTGACCGCGATCGGCTCGTTCGTCCGCACCGACCCGGAGCGGGCCCGCGAGCTGATCCTGGAGTTCGCCGAGTTCACCCGCTACTCGTTCCGGGCGCACGGCGAGTTCACCACCCTCGCCGAGGAGCTGCGCTCGATCGACCGCTACCTGACCATCGAGCGGGCCCGGTTCGGCGAGCGGCTCCAGGTGCGCCTGCAGATCGCCCCGGAGGTGCTGCCGGTCACCCTGCCGTTCCTCTGCCTTCAGCCGCTGGTGGAGAACGCCGTCCGGCACGGGTTGTCCCGCAAGCCGGGCACCGGCATGGTGAGCATCGAGGCCCGGGACGCGGGCGCGGAGTGCCACATCACGGTGGAGGACGACGGGGTGGGGATGGATCCGACGACGTTGACCGCCGGCATCGCCGAGCTGGCCGGCGCCGGCAGCGACCCGACCGACGACCCCGGCCAGCACGTGGGCCTCTCGAACGTCGACGAACGGCTCCGGTCCGTCTTCGGGGACCGGTTCGGCCTGGTGGTCGAGACCGGCCTGGGTTCGGGTACGAAGGTCAGCATGCGGGTGCCGAAGTTCCACCCCGGCGTACGGGCCGGCTCATGAACGCCTCCGGGTTCCTGCGGGTGCTCGCCGTGGACGACGAGCCGCCGGCGCTGGACGAGCTGGCGTACCACCTGCGGGCCGACCCCCGGGTAGCCCGGCTGCACACGGCCGGGGACGCCACCGAGGCACTGCGCGTGCTCCGGGACGGCGACGTGGACGTGGTCTTCCTGGACATCCGGATGCCCGGGCTGGACGGCATGGAGCTGGCCCGGGTGCTGCGACGGTTCGCCCGGCCACCCGCGATCGTCTTCGTCACCGCGTACGACGACGGCGCGGTGGACGCCTTCGACCTGGGTGCGACGGACTACGTGCGCAAGCCGGTACGCGCCGACCGGCTGGCCGAGTCGCTGCGCCGGGTGATCGGCTCCCGGGTGGTCCCCTCGCACCCGGCGGCGCTGGCCCGGGCAGAGGAGGACCCCACCATCCCGATCGAGCTGGCCGGGACGACCCGGATGCTGCCCCGCTCGGCGGTGCGCTGGGTGGAGGCGCAGGGCGACTACGCGCGGCTGCACACCGCCGACGGCTCCCACCTGGTCCGGGTCTCGCTGGCCACGCTCGCCGAGCGGTGGGCCGACGCGGGCTTCGTCCGGATCCACCGCTCGTACCTGGTGCAGTTGAAGCTGATCGCCGAGCTGCGGCTGGTCAACTCCGGCTACGTGGTGGTGATCGACGGCACCGAGCTGCCGGTGAGCCGCCGGCACACCCGGGAGTTGAAGGACAAGCTGGTCCGGGCGGCGAAGCAGGACTGGAACCGCTGATCCGAGGTCGGCGCGGTCCGGGTGGACCCCGCCGGCGCCTCGGCATCAGTGCGGCAGCGCGAACCGAGTCCAGCTCGCCCCGTCGACGGTCACCACGGCGTGGTCCGGTCCCGCGTCCGACCTGTCGTCCCGGCCGTAGAGCCAGGCCCGGCCGGGTGCGACCCCGACGGTTCCCTCCAGGCTGCGGTAGTCGCGGGCGACCGTGAAGTGCCGCCCGGCGTCCCGACTGACCAGGAGCTTCGCCGAGGGCTCGGGAGCGTCGTCCCCCCAGAGCGCCACCAGCAGCGCTCCGTCCGACCCGAGGGTGATGTCCGGATCCGCCTGGGTCCCCGGCAGGTCGGTCCCGGTGTCCGTCCAGGTCCGCCCGCCATCCCCGGTCCGCAGCAGCCGGGCCGACCAGGCCGATGCCGTCAACGCGTCCGGCGGCCCCGGCTCGATCAGCAGGTAGCCCTCCCGAGCGTCCATCCCGACCACCGCCACCACGTTCGCCCCGGCCTCGGGGCGCCAGCTGGTCCAGGTCGCCCCCCGGTCGGCGCTGCGCGCGACGATCTTGTTCTGGTCCGAGCTCCCGGGCCAGTAGGTCACCCACACCGACCCATCGGCGGCCGGGTAGACGCTGAACGCCGGGTACGGCGACGGTGGCTTCCCGCTGAGCCGGTACACCGTGGTTCCCTCGACGGCCAGCGGCTCCCGGACGGCACCGCAGCCCTGCTGACAGAAGACCGGACGGGCCGTCGCCGGGAACGCGGCCACCGGCACGATGGCCGCGGCGGCGTCCCGCCAGGTGCGGCCACCGTCGGTGGAGAGGCGCGACCCGGCCTCCTCGCGCACCAGATAAACGCGGTCGGCGAGCACGGCGTACTCCAGGTCCGGGGCGTCGTCGTGGTCGGACTGGCAGGTGCTGGGCCGGTAGCTCGCCTCGTCCCAGTCCGACCAGCTCCGGCCACCGTCGGCGGTGCGGGCGAAGTAGACCGCGCAGCGGAACCGGGTGACGGCGACCCCGGACTCCGGACCGGTCAGCACGACGGCACCCGCCCGACCCGGCCGGGCCGGGGGCTGATCAGGGCCGGCGAGATCCGTCCCGCCGGACCGGGCCGCGAGCGGCACCGCCGCCATCCCGGCCAACGCGATCAGCACCGTCACCACGAGCGCCGCCGAGCGGTGCCGGCGTCGGGACCGGGCGGCCGACCGCAGGTCGTCCAGGGGTGGCTGGCGTACCGCCTCGGCGATGGTGCCGACGTCGAAGCCGGTGAAGTCACGATCGGACATCGATCCTCCCGGTGCTGCTCGTCTCGGTGGGTTCGGCATCGGCGAGCAGGGCCGCCAGGGCCTGCCGGCCGCGGGAGAGGCGGGACTTCACCGTGCCGGCCGAGACGCCGAGCGTGGCCGCGACCTCGTCCACCGGCAGGTCGACCAGGTAGTGCAGGGTCAGCGCGTGCCGCTGCCCCTCGGGCAGGTCACGCAGCGCGGCCAGCAGGGCGAGGTGCTCGGGTGACCGGTCGGCGACGGCCGGCGGCGGACCGATCCGCCGCAGCAGGGTGTCCAGCAACCGCCGGCGGCGGTGCCGGCTCCGGGCGACGTTCACCGCCACCCGGCGCAACCAGGCCTCGGGGTTGTCCAGGCCGGCGAGCCGCCGCGGCGCGGCCAGCGCCCGGGTGAAGGCCTCCTGGACCGCCTCCTGCGCCTCGGCCAGGTCGCCGGTCACCGCGTACAACTGGACCACCAGGCGGCGGAAACAACCGGCGTACAGCTCGGAGATCAGTTCACCGTCGGACACCGTCACCTCCTCTCTCCACCTCTTCCACTCGTGGGCGGGGAGGAAGGTTCCGCGACGGGGTTCAGAAGATGTCGGCGACCGGGAGGACGAGCGGGAAGGGATGATCCGTCCGGAGGACGTCCGCCGCGGAGCGGACCTCGGCCTCCCGGTAGCCGGCGCCGGTGTTCGCCAGCACGGTCACGGTCTGCTTGCGTGGCTCGACCAGCCAGTAGCAGGGGATGTCGGCCACCCCGTACTCGTGGCGCTTCAGCACCAGGTCACGACCGGCGTTGCCGGGTGAGACGACCTCGACCACGAGGAGCACGTCGGCCGGGGCGAGCGCCGGGCCACCGCGATCGAGGGCGTCCTCCCGGGCGACGAAGAGATCCGGCACGAAGTAGGAGGAGCGCTTCGCGCTGACCCCGATGTCCTGGCCGACGAGCAGACCGGGCGGGGCCTGTTGGTCGAGGAGCCGCCGGAGGCGGTTGGCGACCGCCCCGGGTAAGACGTCCGCGTGTGGGGACACGAGCAGGCTCCCGTCGAAAATCTCGTAGTCCTGGCCGTCCTCGGGAAGGTCCTGGAGGTCGTCCACCGTCCAGGCCCCACCGCCGCCGGGCCGTGCTGGGCTGGTCACCGTCACACCTCCTCTCTACCGGCCAACCCTGGCATCCCCACCGGTTGTCCACAACGACCCGGCCGCCATCCACCGGGTTATCCACAGGAGTGAAGCGTTCTCCACAGGTTGTTCACAACGCGCGCCCCCGATCTCCACGGCCGGTCCCTACAGTCGGACGCCATGAAGGAACGCCGCGTACTGGTGGTCGAGGACGAACGGACCATCGCCGAGTCGGTCGCCGCGCGCCTGCGGGCCGAGGGCTTCGTCGTGGACATCGCCGGGGACGGCCCGAGCGCGGTCGAGAAGTTCGGGGCCGGTCGCCACGACCTCGTGGTCCTCGACGTGATGCTGCCCGGCTTCGACGGGCTGGAGGTGTGTCGCCGGATCCAGGCCGACCGCCCGGTGCCGGTGCTGATGCTCACCGCCCGGGACGACGAGACCGACCTGCTGGTCGGACTGGCCGTGGGGGCCGACGACTACCTGACCAAGCCGTTCTCGATGCGGGAGCTGGCCGCCCGGGTGCACGTGCTGCTGCGCCGGATGGAACGGGTGGCGAGCAGCCCGCCGGCCGCCCTGCGGCTGGGCAACATCGAGATCAGCCCGGACGAGCGGCGGGTGCTGAAGGGCGGTGCCGAGGTGCACCTCACGCCCACCGAGTTCGACCTGCTGCTGCACCTGGCCGGCCGGCCGCGCACGGTGCTGCCCCGGGAACGGCTGCTCGCCGACGTCTGGGGCTGGGCGGACGGTTCCGGCACCCGTACCGTCGACAGCCACGTCAAGGCGCTGCGCCGCAAGCTCGGCGCGGACCTCATCCGGACCGTGCACGGCGTCGGGTACGCGCTGGAGGTCCCGGCGTGACCAGCCGCCTGGTGGGGTGGCTGAACGACCACCTGCCCCGCCCGCTCGATCCGGTCCGTTCGATCAAGATGAAGCTCGGCGTCCTGCTGGTCGCCGCCTGGGCGGTCGCGGTCGGCTACTTCTGGTGGGGCATCGGCTGGCTGCCGCCGGGCACGTCGCTCACCGCCATCGCCATCGCCCTGCTCACGGCGCAGGTGCTGGCGCACGGGATGACCTCCCCGCTGCGCGAGATGACCGCCGCGGCCGGGGCGATGGCCCGGGGCGACTACACCCGCCGGGTGCGGGCCACCTCCCGGGACGAGGTGGGCGAGCTGGCCCACGCGTTCAACAAGATGGCCGCCGATCTGGCCGCCGCCGACCAACGCCGGCGCGAGCTGATCGCGAACGTCTCGCACGAGCTGCGTACGCCGATCAGCGCGTTGCAGGGTGTGCTGGAGAACCTCGTCGACGGGGTGGCCACGCCGGAACCGGCGGCGCTGCGCGCGGCGCTGGCCCAGACCGAGCGGCTCGGGCACCTCGTCGCCGACCTGCTCGACCTGTCCCGGATGGACGCCGGGGTGGTGCCGCTGCGCCGGGTCCGGGTCGACGTCGCGGGCTTCCTCGACGAGGCGGTGGAGCATGCCGCCGCCACCGCCGCCGGCACCGGGCAGGAGGTCCACTTCCGCCTCCGGCCGATGCCCGAGCCACTGACCGTGCAAGCCGACCCGGGGCGGCTGCACCAGGTCTTCGCCAACCTGCTCGACAACGCCGCCCGGCACAGCCCGCCCGGTGGAACGGTGCTGGTCGCCGCGGACGAGCGGGCCGGCCAACTGCACGTCCACGTCACCGACGAGGGCGAGGGCATTCCCGCTGCCGAACGCTCCCGGGTGTTCGAGCGGTTCACCCGGGGCGAACGGGCCGCCGGCGGCGGGACGGGCCTGGGCCTGGCCATCGCCCGCTGGGTGGTCGAGCTGCACGGCGGCACCATCCGGGTCGCCGACCCGCCCGCTCCCACGCCGAACGCCCGGCCCGGCTGCCGCATCGAGGTCACCCTTCCGCGTACCGAACCCGTCCGAGGAGAGGCAGCATGACGACCGCGCCCCCGCCCAGACCACCCGTCGACCCCCGCCTGGTGCTGCCCCAGCCGGCCGGTCCGCACCCGGTCGTGGCGCCGCCACCGGCCGCCCGACCGGCACCGCAGCCGTCCGCGTGGG
>NZ_JBSGJR010000061.1:0-19381 GCF_053605645.1 Micromonospora sp. NPDC003776 | reverse complement strand
CGCCAGATGAAGTCGGTCAGCGGCCGGTCGGCGAGCAGCATGTCCCGGCTGACCAGGCCGGCGGCGGTCAACGCCCAGGTGCTCAGCACCGTGACCGGCCGGGCCGGCGGCCCGGACGAACTGCTGCTGGTCCGGCACGCGTACGGGCCGACCGAGCTGTGGGCGCTGGTCGCCGGGTTCGTCGAGGCCGGCGAGTCGCTGGAGGCGGCCGCCCACCGGGAGGTGGGCGAGGAGGTCGGGCTCACGATCGGGCGCCCCCGGTACGTGGACAGCCAGCCCTGGGCGATGTCCGGCCCGGGAACCCTGCTGGCCGGCTTCACCGCCACCGTCACCGGGCCCGACGCGGAGCCGGTGGTCGACCCGCGGGAACTGACCGAGGCGCGCTGGTTCCCGGTGGACGCGCTGCCGACGGAACTACCCCCGGCGTACTCCATCTCGCGCTGGCTGATCGACGCGGTCGCCGCCGGCCCGCGCTGAGCCCGCGCGAACCTGCTCACCCCGCCCCGCCGGGCCCGGCCCTCCCGCCCGGGACGACGGGCCGGACGGCTCTGACCCCGGCCCGTCGGTGCGGCGGATGCTGGCCCGGGCGGTCGCGCCCGGGTGTGCAATGGGTGAGGGGGCCGACGCGATGGGTCGGACGACGGGAACGGTGGCGGTGCGGCAGGCCGAGGCGCGGCGGGACGAGGGCTGGCTGCCGGTGACCGAGGCAGCGAGCCTTCCGGTCGACCAGGTGCACGCCGCGCTCGGGACCGGCCCGGCCGGTCTGGTCCCCGAGGAGGTGCTCCGCCGCCGGTCCCAGCTCGGTCCGAACGCGGTCCGTAGCCACCGGGTCTCCGCCGCCGCGGTGCTGGTCCGACAGTTCCGCTCGGCCCTGCTGGGCCTGCTGCTGGTCGCCGCCACGGTCTCCTACTTCGTCGGGGAACGCACGGACGCGCTGGTCATCGGGGTGATCCTGGCGATCAGCGTGGGATTCGGCTTCGTCAACGAGTACCGGGCGGAGCGGGCCGGAGCCGCCCTGCACGACCGGATCCGGCACACCGCGCCGGTGGTCCGGGCCGGCCGGACCGAGGTGGTCGACGTGGTCGACCTGGTCCCCGGCGACGTGGTCCGGATCGACCTGGGCGCGGTGGTCCCCGCGGACCTGCGGCTCACCGAGACCCACCGGCTGGAGTGCGACGAGTCGGTGCTGACCGGCGAGTCGGTGGTGGTGGCCAAGGACCCGGCCCCGGTGTCGGCCGGGGCCGCCCTGGACGACCTGGCCTCCTGCGCGCTGATGGGCACCGTGGTCCGGGCCGGCTCGGGGCTGGGCGTGGTGGTCGCGACGGCCGGGCACACCGCGTTCGGCCGGATCGCGGCCGGCCTCGGCGAGCGGCAGGGCGAGACGGAGTTCCAGCGCGGGCTGCGCCGGTTCTCGCTGATGCTGGCCCGGGTGGCGGGCGTACTGACCGGGGTGATCTTCGTGATCAACCTGGTGCTGCACCGGCCGGTGATCGACGCGGTGCTGTTCAGCCTCGCCATCGCCGTGGGCATCACCCCGCAACTGCTCCCCGCCATCGTCACCGCCAGCCTGGCGGCGGGCACCCGTGTCCTCGCCCGCCGCCGGGTGCTGGTGAAGCGGCTGGTCTGCGTGGAGGACCTGGGCAACGTCGAGGTGCTCTTCACCGACAAGACCGGCACCCTCACCGACGGGCGGCTCAGCCTCACCGAGACCCTCGGCCCGGACGGGCGGGCCGACCCGCACGTGCTGCTGGCCGGGCTGCTCGCCAACGAGGCCACCACCGGCGGCGACGGCAACCCGATGGACCAGGCGCTCTGGGCGGCGCCGGGCGCCGCGGCCGAGCCGGTGGCCGCGTACCGGCGGGTGGGTCTGCTCCCCTTCGACCACCAGCGGCGCCGGGTCAGCGTGCTGGTGGACGGGCCGGACGGGCGGATGCTGGTGACCAAGGGCGCGGCCAAGGAGGTCATGGCGCTGTGCTCGGACGTACCGGAGGCGGCGCGGCGGGCCCTCGACGAGCGGCTGGCCGGCGGTGGCCGGGTGGTCGCGGTGGCCAGCCGGGCCGCCCCCGGGCTGACCGGCATCGGGCCGGACGACGAGCGGGACCTCACCTTCCGCGGGCTGTTGGTCTTCCTCGACCCGCCGAAGCCGGACGCCCGGGCGGCGCTGGACCGGCTCGCCCGGCTGGGCATCGGCGTCAAGGTGATCACCGGCGACCACCCGGCCGTCGCGGTGCGGGTCTGCGCGCAGCTCGGCCTGCCGGTGACCGGGGTGCTGACCGGCGCCGAACTGGCCGGGATCGACGACGCGGCGCTGCCGGCCGCGATCGAGGCCACCACAGTCTTCGCCCGGGTCTCCCCGGAGGACAAGGCCCGGCTGGTCCGCGCCCAGCGAGCCGCCGGGCGGGACGTGGCGTTCCTCGGCGACGGGGTGAACGACGCGCTGGCCCTGCACGCCGCCGACATCGGCATCTCCGTGGCGGGCGGCACCGACGTGGCCAAGGACGCGGCCGACGTGCTGCTGCTGGAGAAGGACCTCGACGTGCTCGCCGACGGGGTCACCGAGGGGCGGCGGATCTTCGCCAACACCATCAAGTACGTGCTGATGGGCACGTCCAGCAACTTCGGCAACATGTTCAGCGCGGCCGGGGCGTCGGCGTTCCTGTCGTTCCTGCCGATGCTGCCCTCGCAGATCCTGCTGAACAACCTGATCTACGACCTGAGTCAGGTGGCCATCCCCACCGACCGGGTGGACGCCGATCAACTGGCCCGGCCGGCGCACTGGGACCTGCGGGAGATCCGCCGGTTCATGCTGACCTTCGGGCCGCTCTCCTCGCTCTTCGACTTCCTCACCTTCGCGCTGCTGCTCAACGTGCTGCACGCCGGGCCGGTCGAGTTTCGCAGCGGCTGGTTCGTGGAGTCGCTGGCGACCCAGACGCTGGTGGTGTTCGCCATCCGTACCCACACCAGCCCGTTCTGGCGCAGCCGGCCCAGCCGGCCCCTGCTGCTCGCAGCGCTGGGCGCGGTCGCGGTGGCCTGGCTGATCCCGTACCTGCCGGTGGCCGGGCCGCTCGGCTTCCGCCCGTTGCCGGCGGTCTTCCTGCCGGTGCTGGTGGGCCTGGTGGCGGCGTACCTGGCGCTGGTGGAGGTGACGAAGCGGGCGCTGTTCGCCTCGTCGGACCTGCTGCGACCGAGCCGCCGCGAACCGGCGGCGGTACGCCGTCGGCGCACCCACCGCCGGGCCGCGCGGTTCAGCAGCCGTTAGGCGGTTCCCAGCAGGGTGCGCAGGTGGCGGGGTGGCGGGCAGTCGTGCGCCAGCATGGCGTCGTGCCAGTCGCGGACCGACACCCCGTCGGGTCGGGCGCGGGCGATGTCCGCCATCTCGCTGTAGCCGACGAAGTAGGTGGAGAGCTGGGTGGCGGTGAGCAGCGCCCGCCGCCACTTGCCGGCCGCCTCGCCCTCCTCCTGGAAGCCCCGCCCGGTCATCAGCGCCATCGCCTCCGCCTCGGGCAGGTCGTCGCAGTGCACGAGCTGGTCGAGCAGGGCGTTGATCGTCATCCGGAGCTGCATCTTGAGCTGCTGGAGCCGGACCGGCAGCCCGCCGAAGCCGTGCCGGACCATCAGCTCCTCGGTGTAGACGGCCCAGCCCTCGATGAACACGCCCGACTCGGTGAGCGGCCGGACCCGGGTCGGGCCGGCGTACCGGCGGGCGTGGGCGAGCTGGAGGAAGTGACCGGGCATCGCCTCATGCACGGTCAGGTTCCGGATCATGTGGTCGTTGTACTCGCGGTAGAACGACTCGACCCGCTGCGCCGGCCAGTCCGCCGGGGTCGGCGCGATGCAGTAGAAGGTCGGCACGGCCGCGGTCTCCAGCGGGCCCGGCGAGTCGCAGTACGCCACCGCCACGCCCCGGGCGAACTCCGGCATCTCCTGGATCACGCACGGGTCGTCGACCAGGCTGATCAGGTCGTGCGCCCGGACGAAGTCGCTCGCCTCGTCGAGCGTGACCGAGGCGAGGTCCACGATGGTCGCGTCATTCGGGTGCTCGGCGGCGAGCAGGTCCAGCGCCCGGCGTACCGTCTCGTCGTCGGCCGGGCCGCCGACCAGCTCGACGGCCGCCTCGCGGATCTCCGCGGTGACCCGCTCCAGGTTGTCCCAGGCGCGGCGCTGCACCTCGGCGGCGCTCAGCTCGGTGTCGAGGGTGTGCCAGAGCCGCGCCTCCCAGCGCCGCCGGCCCAGCCGGGGGTCGCGCCCGGGGCCGGCGTCGGCGGAGAGCTCCATCCGCAGCCACGCCACGAACTCCTCCAGCGCGGCGATCGCCGCGGTCGCGGCCGGCTCCACCCGGTCGTGCATCGCCGGCGCCTCGGCGAGCAGCCCGGGCACCTCGTCCCGGATCAGCGCGGCCGTGCCGGTGAACTGCCCGACCGCCGTCTCCGCATGGATTCGCGGCATGTCGCGCAGGGTCGCGCGGGCGGTGGCCAGGGCGTCCGGTACGGCGGCGAGCCGGCCGGCCAGGCTCTCGAGCCGCACCTCGGCGGGGGCGAACGGGCGGGCCAGCAGGGCGTGCAGCAGCGGGCCCGGGTTGTGCCGCAGCGGGTCCCACTCGTGCGCGCGGATCTCGGTCGCCTCGAACATCCCCCGGTCGACCAGGCTGCTCAGCAGCGCGTGGTCGACCCGCTCGTCGACGTCGAGCGAGTCCGGGTCGATCTCGGAGAGCGCATCGGCCGCGTCCTTGAGCATCGCCTGGTCGGCGGCGAGGCCGTCGGCGGACAGGTCGGGCAGCCGGTCGTCGTACCGGTGGTCCCCGGCCGACGTGGCCAGGCCGGGCCGGCTCTCCAGCAGGGCCTCGACGATCCGTTCGGCCAGGGGGACGAAGGGTTCCATGCCGACGACCCTAACCGGACCCGCCGACCGGCGGCCTCCCGTCACCACCAGAGCAACCAGCGTTCGACGGTACGGAAGCCGAGCCGCTCGTAGACGCCGAGCCCCGGCCGCGAGGAGTGGAGATACGCGGCCCGGGCACCGGCGGCGAGCCCCTCGCCGAGAATGTGCGCGGTGATCGCGGCACCGAGGCCCCGCCGCCGGTGGGCGGACGGCGTGGCCACGTTGAACACCCCCAGCCAGTCCCCGTCGGCCATCCCCACCCCGGTGGTGACCGGCTCGTCGGCGACCGCACCGACGTACGCCCGGAACCCGGGCAGCGCCAGCAGATCGTCGGTCAGCACCTCGACCATCACCTCCTCCGGCACCTCGAAGCCGGCCGCCGCCATCGCCATGTGCGCGGTCATCTCGCCGACCTGAAGCCGCCGCACCACCAGGCCCTCCGGCGAGGGCACCGGCGGCGCGGCCCCGGTGCGCACCATCAGCGGCAACTCGTCCTGCGGGCTCAGCCCCCGGCTCAGCAGCAGCTCCTTGACCGCGTCGGCCGCCGCGGGCCGCACCTTGACCGAGTGGGGCAGGCCGGTGGCGGCGAGTTCGTCCAGCCGCTCGCCCACCGCCGCGACATCGGCGTCCGGCGCCGTGACGATCACCGCGTTGAGCGTCGGGATCCGCCCACCGGAGACGAGCAGCGCAGCCCCACCGCCTTGCCGGCTCCAGCCCCGCCCGCGCTGCGCCGCACAGAGCCGGGCGTTGGAGGTGAGCAGGGCGTGTGTGGCGCTGTCCGCCAGCGCCCGATCGTCGTCGTACGGCGTCATCTCGGCCTCCTCGTGGGATGCCTGCACGATGATCCGCACGCCGGCTGGCGGCAATCAACCATCCGACTCGACGGACCGCCGTCCGGTCAGGAGCCCTTGCGTTCGGCGGCGCGGACGGCGTCGGCGTACGCCAGGGCGGCACGGCGGAGGGCGGCTTCGGGGTCGATGCCGGCCTGCCGCGCGGCGGCGACCGTGGCGAGCAGGCCGGCGCCGAGGCGGGCCTCCGGGTCCACCTGGGACTCCGCCAACGGGGGCGGCACGGCGAGGCCGATCCGGCCGGCCCGGTCCAGGATCTTCGCGGCCAGGGACAGGGCCGGCTGGCTCAACGCGATGCCGTCCAGCACGGACTCCCGGGTCTTCTCGGCCCGCTTGATCCGCTCCCAGTTCGCCTCGATCTCCTCCAGCGAACCGGCCTGCTCACCGGAGAAGACGTGCGGGTTGCGCCGGACCATCTTGTCGACCAGGCCCCCGGCCACGTCGTCGACGGTCCAGCGCTTCCCCTCCGGCAGGTCCTCGGCGAGCCGGGCGTGCAGCAGCACCTGCAGCAGCACGTCGCCCAACTCCTCGCGGAGCGCGTCGGTGTCGTCGGCGCTGATCGCGTCGTACGCCTCGTAGCACTCCTCGAGCAGGAAGCCGGCCAGGCTGCGGTGGGTCTGCGCCCGCTTCCACGGGTCACCGCCGGGCGAGGCGAGCCGGTCCATCACCTCGACCGCGTCCAGCAGCCGGGCGCCCGGCGGGTCCCAGGAGCCGTACATCAGCTCCAGCTCGGCCAGGCCCGGCTCCCGGGCCAGCCGCAGCCCCAGCTCCCGGGCGAGGGCCTCGTCGCCGGTCGGGCCGGCCAGCCAGACCGCCGTGCCGTGGGCCGCCGCCGCGTCGAGCAGCGCCTGCGTGGCACCCTCGGCGACCACGCCGACCTGGGCGCCCGCCGTCCGGACCACCCGGGCCAGCTCGCTCTCCGCGCCGGTCAGCACCGGCGCGGCGCGTACGACGTCCCAGGCGGCCGCGGTCAGCAGGCCGGCCGGCAGCCGGGGCGAGGTGACCAGCAGGACGATCCGTGCCGTCATGCCGCTCAGGGCTTGACCGGGGCGCTGGTCTCCGGTGCCTCGGGGGTCGAGATGTCGGTGACCGGACCGTCGTGGTTGATGTACGGCAGGGCGTAGAAGACCAGCGACTGGCCGGTGCTGACCACCGACGGCACGCCGATCGGGCCGTACTTCGGGTTGACCGAGGTGTCGACCTTCTCCGCCTCCGCACGCAGCGCGGCGCTGAGCGCGGTGGCGCTGCGCACGAACCCGCCCTCGCCGAACGCCTCCTTGACCTGGGCGACCGACAGCCCCGACCGGATCGCGCCGGTCTTGGCGATGGCCTGGTAGACGGCCATGATGGCGTCGTCGCTCAGGTCGGCCGGCGGCAGCTCCTGCTGGAGCGCGCCGGAGATGTCCACCCACTCACCCCAGAGCTTCGCGTACTCGGCGCCGGCCGGCATCTGCAGCTGCTGCTGGAGCTGCTCCGGGGAGACCTCGTCCTTGACCGGGATCTTCTTCTCGGCCACCACCCGCTTGCCCAGGTCGACGGCGATCAGCAGGTTCAGCACGTCCTGCCGGGTCACCGAGGAACGCAGCTCCTCCGGCGCCGGCGTGGCGCCCGTCGCCGCCCGCTGGCCGCGGACCGCGTCGGCGTACTGCGCCTGCGCGTCGGCGTAGATCTCGTCCACCCGGTCGACCGAGTAGCGGGTGTCCCCGACGTAGGCGGCGACGTCCGGCGCGGACCGGCCGCAGCCGGCGAGGGAGAGGGCAGCGAGGGCCGCGACGCTGGCGGCGGCGAAGAGACGGCGAGCACGCATGCGGGTCACTCTCTCACGGCCGATACGCGGCTGTGACGCCGCCCACCCCGCCCGGCTCACCGGGCCCCCGCCGAGGCCGGTTGGGCCGTGGCCGGCTCGCCCAGCACGTCGGAGAGGAGCTGGGCGCACCACTCGAGCAGCGCCTGGTCGCGCAGCGGCTCACCGCCGACCCGGCGGGTGCTCGGCCGGGGCACGCTTACCTGGTCGAGGGCCTGCTTGTAGACCGAGTCCGGGTGGTAGCGCTTGAGCCGGAGCTGCTTGGAGTCGGGCAGCGGCAGCGGGCTGAACCGGATGTGCTTGCCCTGCATCGACACGTCGGTGAGGCCGTACCGGCGGGCCAGCAGCCGGAACCGGGCGACCGCGACCAGGTTCTGCACCGGCGCGGGCGGCTCGCCGTACCGGTCGGTCATCTCCGCGACCACCTCGCGCAACCGCTCCTCGTCGCGGGCCTCGGCCAGCTTGCGGTACATCTCCAGGCGGAGCCGCTCGACGCTCACGTAGTCGTGTGGCAGGTGGGCGTCGATCGGCAGGTCGACCTTGACCTCGGTCTCCTCCTCCGGGTGCTCGCCCTTGAAGGCGGAGACCGCCTCGCCGACCATCCGGACGTACAGGTCGAAGCCGACGCCCTCGATGTGGCCGGACTGCTCCCCGCCGAGCAGGTTGCCGGCACCCCGGATCTCCAGGTCCTTCATCGCCACGTACATGCCGGCGCCCAGCTCGGTGTGCTGGGCGATGGTGGCCAGCCGCTCGTGCGCGTTCTCGGTCAGCGGCTTGTCCGACGGGTAGAGGAAGTACGCGTACGCCCGCTCCCGGCCCCGCCCGACCCGGCCGCGGATCTGGTGCAGCTGAGCCAGGCCGAGCAGGTCGGCACGCTCCACGATCAGCGTGTTGGCGTTCGGGATGTCGATGCCGGACTCCACGATCGTGGTGCAGACCAGGACGTCGAACTCCTTCTCCCAGAAGCCGACCATGACCTTCTCGAGCGCCTCCTCACCCATCTGGCCGTGCGCCACCGCGACCCGCGCCTCGGGCACCAGCTCCCGGATCCGGCGGGCCGCCTTCTCGATCGACTCGACCCGGTTGTGCAGGTAGAACACCTGCCCATCGCGGAGCAGCTCACGGTGGATCGAGGCGGCCACCTGCCGGTCGTCGTACGCCCCGACGAAGGTGAGCACCGGATGCCGCTCCTCCGGCGGGGTAGCGATGGTGGACATCTCCCGGATGCCGGTGATCGCCATCTCCAGGGTGCGCGGGATCGGGGTGGCCGACATGGCCAGCACGTCGACCGAGGCGCGCAGGGTCTTCAGGTGCTCCTTGTGCTCGACGCCGAAGCGCTGCTCCTCGTCGATGATGACCAGCCCCAGCTGCTTGAACCGGGTGGACGCCTGGAGCAGCCGGTGGGTGCCGATCACGATGTCGACGGTGCCGTCGGCGACCATCTCCAGCGTCCGCTCGGTCTCCTTCGGCGTCTGGAACCGGCTCAGCTGCCGGATGGCGACCGGGAACTGGCTCATCCGCTCGGCGAAGGTGTTGTAGTGCTGCTGCACCAGCAGGGTGGTGGGCACCAGCACCGCCACCTGCTTGCCGTCCTGCACCGCCTTGAACGCGGCCCGGACCGCGATCTCGGTCTTGCCGTACCCGACGTCGCCGCAGATCAGCCGGTCCATCGGGACGGTCTGCTCCATGTCCCGCTTGACCTCTTCGATCGCCGCGAGCTGGTCCGGCGTCTCCTGCCAGGGGAAGGCGTCCTCCAGCTCCCGCTGCCACGGGGTGTCCGGGCCGAAGTTGTGCCCCTTGGACGCCTTGCGGGCGGCGTAGAGCTGGATGAGCTGGGCGGCGATCTCGCGGACTGCCTTACGGGCCCGCGCCTTGGACTTCTGCCAGTCCGAGCCGCCCATCTTGTGCAGGGTGGGCTGCTCGCCGCCGACGTACCGAGAGAGCTGGTCGAGCTGGTCGGTGGGGACGAAGAGCCGGTCACCGGGCTGGCCCCGCTTGCTCGGCGCGTACTCGATGACCAGGTATTCCCGGCTGGCCCCGTTGACCGTGCGCTGCACCAGCTCGACGTACCGGCCGATGCCGTGCTGCTCGTGCACCACGTGGTCGCCGGCCTTCAGCTCCAGCGGGTCGATGGTGTTGCGCCGCCGGCTGGGCAGCTTGCGCATGTCTCGGGTGGAGGTGCCCCGGCCGCCGGTGACGTCGTTGCCGGTGAGCAGCACGAACCGGGACGCCTCGTCGACGAAGCCGGCGGTCAGGCAGCCGCAGGAGACCAGCAGCTCGCCGGGGCCCGGCGCGGCCGGCACCTCCTCGGTGAGCCGGGCGCCGAGGCCGGCGTCGCGGAGCACCTCGACGGCCCGCTGGGCGGGGCCGTGCCCCTCGAAGACCAGCGCGATCGACCAGCCCTCGCCGGCCCAGCGCTTGAGATCGTCGACCACCCGGGAGGTCTCGCCATGGTAGAGCGGGGCGGGCTGGGCGGCCAGGGTCACCGCGATGGCGTCGTCCGGGGTGACGTCGACCTCGGTCGGCTCGTCCTCCCACGGCTGCCGGGCCGGTGCGGCCTCCGCCTCCGTCAGTCCGAACGGGGCCAGGGTCCACCAGGGCTGGCGCAGGGCGCGGGCGGCCGTGCGCACGTCGGCCAGGGTGCGGAAGGCGGCCGCGCCGAGGTCGACCGGGGCCTGGCCGCCGACGGCGGCCGCGGCCCAGCTGGCCTGGAGGAACTCGTCCGAGGTACGGACCAGGTCGTGCGCCCGGGTACGGATCCGCTCCGGGTCGCAGAGCAGCACGTGGGTGCCGGCGGGCATGCAGTCGACCAGCAGCTCCATCGAGTCGGCGCCGATCAGCGCCGGGGCGAGGGACTCCATTCCCTCGACCGGGATGCCCTCGGCCAGCTTGTCGAGGATCTCGGCCAGCTCGGGGTGCTCCTGCGCGAGCGCCGCGGCCCGCTTCCGCACCGAGGGGGTGAGCAGCAGCTCCCGGCAGGGCGGCGCCCAGAGCTGCGCGACGCCCTCGATGGTGCGCTGGTCGGCGACGGCGAAGGTGCGGATCTCCTCCACCTCGTCGCCCCAGAACTCGACCCGGGACGGGTGCTCGTCGGTGGGCGGGAAGACGTCGAGGATGCCGCCGCGCACGGCGTACTCGCCGCGCTTGGTGACCAGGTCGACCCGGGCGTACGCCATGTCGGTGAGCCGCCGGGCGACCTCCTCCAGGTCCGCCTCGTCACCGGCGGCGAGCTGCACCGGCTCCAGGTCGCCGAGCCCTTTGAGCTGGGGCTGGAGCAGCGACCGGACGGGCGCGACGACCACCCGCAGCGGCCCGGTCCGGCCCTGCGCGTCGGCCGCCTCCGGGTGCGCCAGGCGGCGCAGCACGGCCAGCCGCCGCCCGACGGTGTCGGAGCGTGGGGAGAGCCGCTCGTGCGGCAGCGTCTCCCAGGACGGGAAGACGGCCACCTGTTCCGGCGGTAGCAGGCTGCCCAGCGCGGCGGCGAGGTCGTCGGCCTCGCGGGTGGTGGCGGTCACGGCCAGCACCGGCCGCCCGGCGCCGCCGGCCGGCTCGTCGGCGGCCACCGCCGCGACGGCGAACGGGCGCAGCGCCGCGGGGGCGGTGAGGTCGAGGCCGTCGACCTGCGCGGCACCGGAGCGCGCCAGGTCACGCGCCCGGGCCAGCCCGGGGTCGGCCAGGGCGGCGGAGAAGAGTCCGGTGAGCATCAGTGATCACTTCCAGGAAGGTCGACGCACGGCGACGACCCCGCGTCCGGCCGGACGGGGGGTGCACCTTCCGAGACTATCCCGCGCCGGGGACAATCCGGGTGGCGCCGCGTACGTCCCCGCAGGGTGCGTGACTCCCCCGGTGCGGCACCTCCGTGGGACGGATCTTGACCGCCGGCCGGTCGCGTGGTGCGGTGAGCCCATGACGGGGCAGCACCGGACGCGGTTCGTCGAGCTGAGCCACGTGATCACCGACGGGATGGTCACCCTGCCCGGCTGGCAGCCACCCCGGATCACGGACTGGCTCACCCGGGAGGACTCCCGGTCGAGGTACGCGCCGGGCGTCGAGTTCCACGTCGGCCGGATCGACATGATCGCCAACACCGGCACCTACCTGGACACCCCGGCCCACCGCTGGCCGGACGGGGCGGACCTCACCGGTGTTCCGCTGGACCGCCTCGCCGACCTGCCCGGGCTGGTGGTCCCGGTGCCCGCCGGCACCCGCGCGGCGGACCGGCCGATGCTGGCGCCGTACGACGTGGCGGGGCGGGCGGTGCTGCTGCACACTGGGTGGGACGTCCACTTCGGCACCGACCGGTACGCCGGCCCCGACGCGCCCTACCTGACCGGCGAGGGCGCCGACTGGCTGGTGGCGGCGGGCGCCGTCCTGGTCGGCATCGACTCGGTCAACATCGACGACATGACCCCGGCCGCCGCGGGCGAGCGCCCGGCGCACAGCGCCCTGCTCGCCGCCGGCGTCCCGATCGTGGAGCACCTGACCGGCCTGGCCGCCCTGCCACCGCAGGGGTTCCGGTTCACCGCCGCGCCGCCCCGGGTGGCCGGCATGGGGACCTTCCCGGTCCGCGCCTTCGCCGTCGTCGACTGACCTCGCCGACTGCGCGCCGATCTCCGGGCCAGGTCAGGCCGGGTCGGCACCCTCGGGCGGGGGTGCCGGCGCCGTCCAGGTGAGCCGGCCGGTGCGCAGGTCCTCGACGACCGAGCGCAACCACCGTTCCTCGGCGGCGGTGACCACGTCCAGGTGCTCGTCCTCGAGATGGAAGACCCGGGGGAGGTCGGCGTGCGCGGCCAGCGCGGCCGCCCGGTCCCGCCGGGCTCGCCCGAGCCGGTCGGCCCGCTGTTCCAGCAGCTCCGCCGCCTCCGCCGGGCTGGTCATCGCGAGGTGCGACAGGGCCGCCGGGAACTGTGGGAACTCCTGCTTCGGCTCGACCAGCATGGCCCGTAGCCAGGTGCGGGCGGCCCGCCGGCCGGCGTCGGTCAACTCGTACACGGTGCGTTCCGGGTAGGCCTGGTCGCGGCCGGTCTCCCGCACCGCGATCAGCCCGTCGGCGTGCAGCCGCTCGATGGTCCGGTAGAGGCTCGCCCGCTGCCCCACGTTGACCACCTGGTCCTTGCCCCACTGCTTGATCAGCCGCTGCACGCCGTACGGGTGCAGCGGCTCCTGGTGCAGCAGGGCCAGCACGGTCAGGGCGAGCGGCGAGCTTCGGGCGGCGGTTTCCATGCCAGCGATCATAGGACGACCCGAACTAGTTGACACGGACTAGTTTCACTGAAACTATTCTCGTTGTTACGCGATTGAAGGGAGTCGGGAGATGGGCACGGTACGGACGGCAGTGGTGATCGGCGGCGGCATCGGCGGCACGGTGACCGCGATGGCGCTGGCGCGGGCGGGCATCGAGGCGACGGTGCACGAGGCGTACCCGGGCGGCGCGGACGGCGTCGGCGCGATGCTGAGCCTCGCGCCGAACGGCCTGGCGGCGCTGCGGATCGTCGGGGCGGACGAGGCGGTCCAGGCGGTCGGCCACCCGGTTCCCGGGGTGGTCATGGCCGACGGCGCGGGAAACCGGCTCGCCGAGTTCCACGGCTTTTCCGGGCTGCCCGCCACCCACGCGATGGCCCGCGCCGAGCTGTACCAGGCGCTCACCGACCGGGCGCTCGCCGAGGGCGTGAAGATCGAATACGGCCGGCGCCTGGTCGGGGCCGAGGAGGGTCCGGACGGGGTGACCGCCGTCTTCGCCGACGGCAGCAGCGCCAGCGGCGACGTGCTGATCGGCGCCGACGGCATCCGCTCGACCGTCCGGACGCTGATCGACCCGACCGCACCCGGGCCCGAGTACGCCGGGGTGCTCGGCTTCGGCGGCCTGGTCGCGGCGGACGTCGCGCCCGCCGAGCCCGGCACCATGCACTTCGCCTTCGGCAGCTCGTTCATCGGCTGGTGGCGGCTGCCCGACGGGCGGATCTGCTGGTTCGCCAGCCCGCCCCGCACCGAGCCACTCACCTGGTCCGAGGTCCGGCAGATCCCGGCGGAGCAGTGGCTGACGCGGCTGCGCGAGCGCTATGCGGGCCTCGTCCCCGGCGAACAACTGCTGGCGCACACCGCACCCGACACCCTGATGGCCACCGGGCCGATGGAGCGCATGCCGTCCGTGCCGCACTGGCACCGCGGACGCCTGGTCCTGGTCGGCGACGCGGTCCACGCCCCCTCGTCCAGCTCCGGGCAGGGCGCCTCACTGGCCATCGAGAGCGCCGTCGAGCTGGCCCGTTGCCTGCGCGACCTGCCCGACCACGCCGCCGCGTTCGGCGCGTACGAGCGGCTGCGCCGGGGCCGGGTGGAGCTGATCGGGGGCAACGCGGCCGCCACCAACCGGGCCAAGGCCGGGCAGGCGGACGCCCCGCGTGCCATGCCCACCCCGGAGCAGATGTTCGGCCCCGTCCACCGCCACCACATCGACTGGCAGGCCACGGTGACCGCCGAGGGTCAGTAACGCACCGAGATCCGCCGCTCGACCGCGTCGACCCGGATCTCCCCGCCGTACGGGATGATCAGCTGCGGGTCGGTGTGCCCCAGGTCGACGTCGAAGACCACCACCGGGTCGTCGGCGTAGGCGGCGAGGGCGCGGTTGATCGCCTCCCGCTGGGCCTCGCCCCACGCCCGGCGCTCCGCCAGGGTGTGCGGCCGGTCGAAGTCCCACGCCTTGGGCCGGCCGACGACGATCGCCGGGAAGGCGGCGAGCAGGCCCCGCTCGCCCAGGTTGCGCACGATGCGGAAGACCTCCTGGGCCGTGGGCAGCTCGTTCGAGGTTTCGAAGACCAGCACCGACCCGGCCAGCTCGTCGGCCGACGGGACCCGGTCGGTGGCCATCAGCCAGTGGATGATCTCCAGGCAGCCGCCCCAGGTCCGCCCCTGCACCACCCGCGCCGGCCCGTGCCAGCGCCAGCCCTCGCCGGGGAACATCACCGGCTCCTCGGCCAGCGTCGCCGGGTCCCGCCAGTCGCGCGGCTCGTCGCCCCACTCGGTCGCCGGGGCCAGGTCGTACCAGCCAGAGGTGAACAGGGCGGCGCGCAGCGAGTCGAAGGTGACCGGGTTCGGCTTGCCGGACCGGCCGAGGTGCACCAGCACCGAGCCGCCGTGGTAGGCCACCATGCCCAGCCGGTAGAGGTGGTTGAGGACGTTGGTGTTGTCCGAGTATCCGTAGTAGGGCTTGGGGTTGGCCCGCAGCACCGCGTCGTCCAGGTGCGGCGTGACCGCGATCAGGTCGTCCCCGCCGACGGTGGCGAGCACCGCGGTGATCGTCGGGTCGGCGAAGGCGGCGGTCAGGTCACGCGCCCGGTCCCGCGGGTCGGCCCCCATTCGCCGGGTGGTCGGATATTCCACCGGCTCCAGCCCGAACTCCTCGCGCAGCCGGCGCAGGCCCAGCTCGTGCACGTGCGGGAAGAGTCCCGGCAGGCCGGCGGAGGGCGAGACCACGGCGACCCGGTCGCCCGGCTTCGGCTTGGCGGGATAGCTCGGCGGCGTCATGACCCGACGCTATCGGGCCGGGCCAGCCATTTCCGCCCCCGAGAAACCCACGAGTCGGGCATATGCGGGCAATAGGCTGAGCCCGTGGACGAGGCGGAGCGGGACCTTCCGGTACGGGACTGGCTGCCGCGCACCGCGGCGCTGCTGGTCGGCACCCTCGCTCTGGCCACCGCGTTCATCGCCGCCTACGTCGGGGCGCTGCACCAACCCACCCCCCGCGACGTACCGGTCGGGGTGGTCCTCGGCGACCAGCGCGCGCAGGCGGTGATGGCCGCCGTGCGCGGCCGAACCGACAAGATCAAACCGGTCGAGTACAACGATCCCGACGCCGCCGCCGACGGCCTGACCGGCCGCGAGGTGTACGGGGTGCTCACCTCCGGCCCGGGCAACGCGTTGCGGCTCAGCACCGCGAGCGCCGCCGCGCCGGCCGCCGCCGACGTGGTCACCCAGGTCTTCACCCAGGCGGCCCAGCAGGCCGGCCTGCCCATCCAGGTCACTGACGAGGTGCCGGTGGAGCGGACCGACCCGCGCGGCCTCGTGCCGTTCTACCTGGCCGTGGGGTACGTGCTGGGCGGCTACCTGGCCTCCACCGCGCTGGGCCTGAAGACCGGCACCGCCCCGGTCAGCCTCCCCCGGGCCGGGCTGCGGGTCGCCGCGCTGGCCGCCTACGCGATCGTGCTGGGCATCATCGGCGCGACCGTCGTCGGTCCGATCCTCGACGTCTGGCACCACGACATCCCGGCGGTCGCCGCCGTCGGGGCGCTCACCGTCTTCGCCGCCGCGATGGTTGCGGCCGCCGTGCAGGCCTGGCTCGGGCTGCTCGGCACCGGCCTTGTGATCCTGCTGCTGGTGGTGCTCGGCAACCCCGGCTCCGGCGGCATCTACGCCCCGGAGTTCCTGCCCGGCTGGCTGCGCGGGATGCACCGGTGGAACGTGCCCGGGCTGGCCACCGACCTGATCAAGTCGGCGGTCTACTTCGACCGCCAGTCGATGGGCTGGACGCTGACCGGGCTCGCCGTCTGGGTTCTGGCCGGGCTCCTCGGGCTGGTCACCGCGACGGTGTTCCGCGCCCACCGCCGGGCCGTCCGCGCGCAGGCCGGAGCCGCTTCCGCCGGCGGGCCGCGGGCCGATGGCTGAGCCGGGCCGCCCGTCCCAGAGTGCAGATCATCACGCGGTCCCCCTCCTGTCCGGGGGCCCGACGCAGATACCATCCAGGGAGTCGGACAGCGCTGTCCTTCGTACTCGCGTAAGGAGCGCACTCGTGACCGACCAGCACGACCACGACGGCCCGGACGCCGCGCTGCGGGCCGACATCCGCCGCCTCGGCACCCTGCTCGGGCAGACGCTCGCCCGCCAGGAGGGCCGACCCCTGCTCGACCTGGTCGAGGAGATCCGCGCCCAGGTCCGCTCCGACGCGCCGGCCGCCGCCCAGCGCCTCGCTGGCCTCGACGTCACCACCGGGACCAAGCTGGCCCGGGCGTTCTCCACCTACTTCCACCTGGCCAACATCACGGAGCAGGTGCACCGGGCCCGCGACCTGCGCCGGCGCCGGGCCATGCACGGCGGCTGGCTGGACCAGGCGGCCAAGATGATCGCCGAGCGCGGGGTGCCGGCCGAGGAGATCGCCGCCGCGGCCCGCCGGCTCGCGGTACGCCCGGTCTTCACCGCCCACCCCACCGAGGCGGCCCGCCGCTCAATCCTGTCCAAGCTGCGCGCGGTCGCCGACGAACTGGACACCGAGACCGCCAACGCGATCCTCTACGGGGCCAGCGACGAGGGCCCGGCCAACCGCCGCCTGGCCGAACTGCTGGACCTGATGTGGCAGACCGACGAGCTGCGGCTGGACCGGCCGGACCCGACCGACGAGGCCCGCAACGCCATCTACTACCTGCGCGACCTGCACGCCGAGGCCGCCCCGCAGGTGCTCGACGACCTCGCCGACACGCTGCGGACGCTGGGCGTGGAGACCTCGCCCACCTCCCGGCCGCTGACCTTCGGCACCTGGATCGGCGGCGACCGGGACGGCAACCCGTTCGTCACCCCGACGGTCACCAGCGAGGTGCTGCGGATCCAGCACGAGCACGGCATCGAGGCCACCGAGAAGGCGATGGACGCCCTCATCAGCGAGGTCTCCGTCTCCCGCCGGCTGCGCGCGGTCTCCCTCGACCTCTCCGCCAGCCTCGCCGCCGACCTGGACGCGCTGCCCGAGGTGGCGCCCCGGTTCCGCCGGGTCAACGCCGAGGAGCCGTACCGGCTCAAGGCGCGCTGCGTGAAGGCGAAGCTGGCCAACACCCGGGAGCGGCTGCGCAACGGCACCGCGCACGTGCCGGGGCGGGACTACCGCGGCTCGGCCGAGCTGATCGCCGACCTGGAGCTGCTGCGCGCCTCGCTGGCCCGCAACTCCGGCCAGCTCACCGCCGTCGGCCTGCTCGCCTCCACCATCCGTACGGTGTCCGCGTTCGGCCTGCACCTGGCGACCATGGACGTCCGCGAGCACGCCGAGAAGCACCACGAGGTGCTCGCCCAGCTCTACGCGGCGGTCGGCGAGGTGTCCGACTATCCGTCGCTGACCCGGCTGGAGCGCACCAAGCTGCTCGCCGACGAGCTGGCCGGCCGCCGGCCGCTGTCCACCCAGGACACCCCGCTCACCGAGTCGGCGCGGAAGACGTTCGACGTGTTCGGCGCGATCCGCGAGGCGCAGGACCGGTTCGGCACCGAGGTGATCGAGTCGTACATCATCTCGATGACGCTCGGGGTGGACGACGTGCTCGCCGCGGTGGTGCTGGCCCGCGAGGCCGGCCTGATCGACGTGCACAGCGGCCGGGCCCGGATCGGCATCGTGCCGCTGCTGGAGACCCCGGCCGAGCTGAACGCCGGCGGCGAGCTGCTGGACGAGCTGCTGTCGCTGCCCGCCTACCGGGCGCTGGTCGCGGCCCGGGGCGACGTGCAGGAGGTGATGCTGGGCTACTCCGACTCCAACAAGGAGGCGGGCATCACCACCAGCCAGTGGTCGATCCACCGGGCCCAGCGGGCGCTGCGGGACGTGGCCGCCCGGCACGGCGTGCACCTGCGGCTCTTCCACGGCCGGGGCGGCACGGTCGGCCGGGGCGGTGGCCCCACCCACGACGCCATTCTGGCCCAGCCGTACGGCACGCTGGACGGCGCGATCAAGGTGACCGAGCAGGGTGAGGTCATCTCCGACAAGTACACGCTGCCCGCGCTGGCCCGGGAGAACCTGGAACTCACCGTGGCGGCGGTGCTCCAGGCGACGCTGTTGCACACGGCGCCCCGGCAGCCGGCCGAGATGCTGGAACGCTGGGACGCCACCATGGACGTGGTCTCCGAGTCGGCGTTCCGGTCGTACCGGTCGCTGGTGGAGGACCCGGACCTGCCGGCGTACTTCTGGGCCTCCACGCCGACCGAACTGCTCGGCGCGCTGAACATCGGCTCCCGGCCGGCGAAGCGGCCGAACACCGGCGCCGGCCTGTCCGGCCTGCGGGCCATCCCGTGGGTGTTCGGCTGGACGCAGACCCGGCAGATCGTGCCCGGCTGGTTCGGCGTCGGTTCCGGCCTGGCCGCCGCGCGGGCGGCCGGCCTGGCGGACGTGCTGGCCGAGATGCACCGGAACTGGCACTTCTTCCGCACGTTCCTGTCGAACGTCGAGATGATGCTGACCAAGACCGATCTCACCATCGCCCGCCGGTACGTGGAGACGCTGGTCCCGAGGAAGCTGCACCCGATCTTCGAGAAGATCGAGCAGGAGTACGAGCTGACCAAGCAGGAGGTGCTGGCGGTCACCAACTCGCCGGCCCTGCTGGAGAACTCGCCGGTGCTCCAGCGCACCCTGGCGGTGCGCGACACCTACCTGGAGCCGCTGCACCACCTCCAGGTGGCGCTGCTGCGCCAGTACCGGGACTCCGGCGCGGCCGGCCGGGCGGTGGCCACGGCGCCGGGCGGGCGGCGCGCCCCCAACGACGGCACGGCGCTGGAACGGGCGCTGCTCACCACGGTCAACGGCATCGCCGCCGGCATGCGCAACACCGGCTGAGCCACCGGTTCGCCTGGCCCGGGCGGGTCTCCTGCCCTGGCCGGGCGGCCGGCCAGGCTCGCCGCCAGCGGCTTTCCGTCAGGCGTGCCATCCCCTGGATCCCCCGCTCACGACGCCGCTCCGAAGCGCACACCCCGCACGACCGGCATGTCTCAGCGACATGATCATGTCGGTGAGACAATCCGCGTTAACCTTCTGTGGGCCACGGCCCGGCCGCCGCGAGCAGCAGATCGGAATAGCGGCGGTGATGGAAATAGTGTTAGTGGAACGGGGTTGTTAACG
>NZ_JBSGJR010000060.1:0-19479 GCF_053605645.1 Micromonospora sp. NPDC003776 | reverse complement strand
CGAAGGCACGAAGCCAGTCAGACCTAGGGTCACGCCCACCGCTGCCAGCTATCAGCTCACCACTGCTGAACCGACCACGCCATGCTCACAGTCAGTCCTCCCCGCACTGCTCGGGGCAGCCGCCGTCGGAGACCTTCCAGACCAGCTCACGCAGGGCGGCGAGCTCGTCGGCGCCGAGCCCGTCGAGGAGTCGGGAGTCGGACATCACGCCCCGCACCCGGTCGCGGACCCGCCGGCCGGCGTCGGTCACCACCAGCGTCTTCTGCCGCCGGTCGGCCGGTTCGACCCGCCGCTCCACCAGCCCGGCCTGCTCCAGCTTGTCGACCAGGGCGGTGACGTTGGACCGGTCGCAGCCGAGCTGTTCGGCGAGGTCGCGGGCCGGCAGCGGGCGGTCCGGGTCGAGCTCGTGCAGGGCCCGGGCGGCCGCCGGGGTGAGGCCCAACTCGGCGATCGCCGTGTCCTGGTAGTGCCGCATCGCCGCCGCGATGTGCATGATCCGGCGCACCGTGTCGCCCGCCAGCTCGGCCCGCTCGCGGCTGGTGGAGGTGTTCGGCTGCGCCATGCCTCCCATCCTACGAACACCGCCACCGCTGACCATCCTCATGCGGCGCCCCGGTGATCATGAAGGTGTCGCTCCGACCCGCCGATCGAGCTTGCGACAACCTCATGATCAACGGGGGCGGGTGGTGGGCGGAGGGCACGGTGGGCGGCGAGGGCGCCGGTGAGGAGCAGGGCGGCGGTCACGGCGGCCGGGGGCAGGGACAGGGCGGCGGCGGTCCGGCCCGCGGCGGCCAGGGCCAGATGGAGGCCGCCGACCAGGGTCACCCCGAGAACCGCGGCCAGCAGGGTGCCGGTGGAGACCAGCGCGGAGAGCGCGGCCGCCGAGGCGACCGGCACGATCCCGGTGAGCCGCCCGACCAGCGGGCTGAACGACGCGGCGTGCGCGGCGCCGCCGGCCAGCAGCAGCGCGCCGGCCGGCAGCCAAGGCCACCCGTCCCGGGACGCCCACGCCAGCACCGCCACCACCGCCGCGAGCACCAGCGGCCCGGCCACCGGCAGGACACCGCGGACCCGGTCCGGCAGGCGCGGCACCGCCAGGCCGCAGAGGGCGAAACCCGAGGCGTACGGGAGGAAGGCCAGCCCCGCCGCCAGCGCGGTGAAGCCCAGCCCGTCCTGCAGGCGCAGGGTGAGCACGAAGAGGAACCCCGCGTAGCAGCCCATCACCACGCAGCAGGCGACCAGCCCGGCCGCCACCCCGGGCCGGCGCAGCACCGCCACGTCGAGCAGCGGATCCCGGCCGCGTCGGACACGGCGCGTCTCGTACCCGAGGAAGAGCCGGAGCCCGACGACGCCGGCGGCGACCCCGACGACCCGGGTCCAGCCGGGCCAGCCCAGGTCCCGGCCGACCACGAGGGGCACCACCAGGGCCAGTATCGCGGCCGACAACAGTGCCACGCCCGGGGTGTCCAGGCCCTGGCGCGACGGCAGGGCGGCGGGCGGCCCGGCGAGCACCCGCCGGGCGACCACCCAGAGCGCCAGCCCGACCGGCACGTTGACCAGGAAGGCGCTCCGCCAGGTGAGGCCGCCGACGTCGAGGGTGACCAGCAGCCCACCGGCCACCTGCCCGGCGGCGACCCCGAGCGCCAGCACCATCGAGTACGCCCCGATGGCGCGGCCCCGCGCCGCGCCGGTGAAGTGCGCCTGGATCAGCGACAGCACCTGCGGCACCAGCAGCGCGCCGGCGGCCCCCTGCACCGCCCGGGCGAGCACCAGGGCGACCGGGCCGGGCGCCAGCCCGCAGGCCAGCGAGGCGGCGGTGAACCCGGCCAGGCCGAGCCGGAACATCCGGGCGTACCCGTGCCGGGCGCCGAGCCGCGCGCCGGTCACCACGAGCACCGCGAAGGTCAGGGTGTAGCCGGCGAGGACGAGCTGCTGCACGGCCGGCGGGCCGGCCAGGTCGGCCCGGATCGCCGGCGCCGCGACGGCCGCGATCGAGGTGTCCATGGAGGCCATCGCCTGCCCGGTCAGCAGGACGGAGAGCAGGGCGGCGGGCCGCCGCGTCGAGTCGGTCACGACCGCCACGCTGCCCGCCGCGCCCGCCCCCGGTCTTGTCGATCCTTGCGGCCGCTCCGGCGCGCCCCGTTCCGTCACCGGGGCGGCCTACGCTGACCGGGTGCGCACCGCGACGCCGCTGCTCCGGCACCCGGACTTCCGCGTCACCGCGGTCAGATGCCGGGACGACCACACCGGCTGGTCCGCCCCCGAGCCGGCCACCGCGCACGGCCTGGTGCTGACGCGGCGGGGCGGCTTCCGGCGGGTCGGGCGGGGCGGGGCCGAATTCGTCGAGCCGACGGTGGCCTACCTGACCCTGCCCGGCGAGGAGGAGCGGTTCGCCCACCCGGTCGGCGGGGACGACTGCACCTCGGTGCACCTCTCCGCGGAGCTGTGGCGGGACCTGTTCGCCGACCGCCCGGTCCCGGCCGTGGTGCACGTGGACGCCGGCGTCGACCTGGCCCACCGGCTGCTGCTGCGGGCCGGCGCCGATCCGGCGTACGCCGCCGCCGAGCGGCTGGTCCGACTGGTCGCGGCGGCCACTGGGCCGGCGGCCGGCACCGCCGGGCGCAGCCGGCGGCTGGTGGAGCGGGCCCGGGCCGCCCTGCGCGACGACCACCCCGACGCGGCGGGGCTGGTCCCGCTCGCCCGGTCGTTGGGGGTCTCGCCGTACCGGTTGAGCCGGGAGTTCCAGGCGCTGGTCGGGGTGTCGCTGACCCGCTACCGGAACGCGCTGCGGGTGCGGCGGGCGCTGGACCGGCTGGAGGACGGGGTGGACAGTCTCGCCGCGCTCGCCGCCGAGCTGGGCTTCGTCGACCAGGCGCACCTCACCCGCACGGTCCGCGCCCACCTCGGGCACACCCCCGGCCAACTACGCCGGCTCCTCGCCCCCTCCACCTGAAGCGCCACCCCGCATCCCCGGCCCCCGTCGCCGCCCGCGCCCCGTCGCCGCGCCCCGTCGGGCGCTGTCTTCCGGAATTCGTGGCCGCTGTTTCCCGGAAACAGTGGCCATTCCCCGCGCGATGGCCACTGTTTCCGGGAACGAGGCCCCTCCGCGGATGGGATCCTGCGACCGGGGGTCAGGCGGGGAGGAAGGAGAGGCGGACCTTCCGGGTGGGGTTGTCGCCGTTGGTGTCGACCAGGCAGATCGACTGCCAGGTGCCGAGCTGGAGCCGGCCGCCGAGCACCGGCAGGGTCGCGTACGGCGGGACGAAGGCTGGCAGCACGTGGTCCCGCCCGTGCCCGGGCGAGCCGTGCTGGTGCCGCCACCGGTCGTCGGCCGGGAGCAGGTCGTCGATCGCCCGCAGCAGGTCGTCGTCGGAGCCGGAGCCGGTCTCGATGATCGCCAGTCCGGCGGTGGCGTGCGGCACGAAGACGTGCAGCAGCCCGTCCCCCTGGTCGGCGACGAAGCGCTCGGCCGCGGCGGTGATGTCCCGGACGGTCGGCCGGGACCCGGTCTGGACGCTGATCACCTCACTGCGCATACGGCGCATTCTGCCGCAACCGCTCAGGACCCGCCCCCGCCACAGTCACCACTCCCCCCTGCGCCACCGGCGTCGCCGCAGTCGTACGACGGCACGTCTGCACCGCCCGGCTGCGGTGGTGCGTACGGGAACAGGAGGCCGGGCCCGTCGTCCGCCCGGTAGCCGGGCGGGAACCGGCGCCGGTCGCGGAGCGTCCCGACGCCCACGATCACCAGCAGGACGCCGACGGCGACGCCCAGCAGCGGCTCCGGACCCCAGTCCGGCGAGCGTGCGACGTCGCGCGCCAGGACGGCGGCCGACACCGCCAGGACCACCACGCCGACGGCGCTCGTCGCGCCGCCCATCAGAACCGGTCGCGCCACCATGGCGGCAGGGTAGCCGGGCGGGTCCAGCCGGCACCGGCCTAGCGCACCCGGTGATCGCGCAAAGTTACTGGTGAGTACCTGTGTTCAGCGTCGCGTCTGGGGGAGGGAGACGTGACGACGAGCGCCACCAGGGGGCAGGATGGCGCTAGAGACCTATCCCACACAGAACCGAGGGAACGCCTGTGGCTACGGAACGCAAGCGCCCGGTGATCACCGCTGGTCTGCCGAGCCAGCTTCCGGACATCGACCCTGAAGAGACCAGCGAATGGGTCGAGTCGCTTGACGGTGTCATCGACGAGCGCGGAACCAAGCGCGCCCGCTACGTCATGCTGCGCCTGCTGGAGCGGGCCCGCGAGCGCCAGGTCGGGGTGCCGTCGCTGACGACCACCGACTACATCAACACCATCCCGCCGGAGCGCGAGCCCTGGTTCCCGGGTGACGAGCACATCGAGCGGCGGCTCCGGGCCTACATCCGGTGGAACGCCGCCATGCTGGTACACCGGGCGCAGCGGCCGGAGATCGGCGTGGGCGGCCACATCTCCACCTTCGCCAGCTCCGCGTCCCTCTACGAGGTGGGCTTCAACCACTTCTTCCGGGGCAAGGACCACCCGGGTGGCGGCGACCACATCTTCTACCAGGGCCACGCCTCCCCCGGCATGTACGCGCGGGCGTTCCTGGAGGGCCGGCTCAACGCCGACCAGCTCGACGGCTTCCGGCAGGAGCTGTCGCACCCGGGCGGTGGCCTGCCGTCGTACCCGCACCCGCGACTCATGCCGGACTTCTGGGAGTTCCCCACCGTCTCCATGGGCCTCGGCCCGATGAACGCGATCTACCAGGCCCGGTTCAACCGCTACCTGCACCACCGCGGCATCAAGGACACCTCCCAGCAGCACGTCTGGGCGTTCCTCGGCGACGGTGAGATGGACGAGGTCGAGTCGCTCGGCGCGATCGGCGTGGCCGCCCGCGAGGAACTGGACAACCTCACCTTCGTGATCAACTGCAACCTGCAGCGGCTGGACGGCCCGGTGCGGGGCAACGGCAAGGTTATGCAGGAGCTGGAGGCGTTCTTCCGGGGCGCCGGCTGGAACGTCATCAAGGTGGTCTGGGGCCGGGAGTGGGACCCGCTGCTCGCCGCGGACACCGACGGCGCCCTGGTCAACCTCATGAACACCACCCCCGACGGTGACTACCAGACCTACAAGGCGGAGTCCGGGGCGTACGTCCGGGAGCACTTCTTCGGCCGCGACCCGCGGACCCGCAAGATGGTCGAGCACCTCAGCGACGACGAGATCTGGAACCTCAAGCGGGGTGGCCACGACTACCGGAAGCTCTACGCGGCCTACAAGGCGGCCATGGAGCACACCGGCCAGCCGACGGTGATCCTGGCCAAAACCATCAAGGGCTGGACGCTGGGCTCGCACTTCGAGGCCCGCAACGCCACCCACCAGATGAAGAAGCTGACGCTGGAGGACCTCAAGCTCTTCCGCGACCGGCTCTACCTGGACATCCCGGACAAGCAGCTGGAGGACAACCCCTACCTCCCGCCGTACTTCCACCCCGGTGAGAAGTCCGAGGAGATGGAATACCTGCACGAGCGGCGCAAGCAGCTCGGTGGCTACCTGCCGACCCGCCGGACCACCGGCAAGACGCTGCAAATCCCGGGCCCCGAGCGCTTCGCCGACGTCAAGCGCGGCTCGGGCAAGCAGAAGGTGGCCACCACCATGGCCTTCGTCCGCCTGCTCAAGGACCTGATGAAGGACAAGGAGTTCGGCAAGCGCTGGGTGCCGATCATCCCGGACGAGGCCCGCACCTTCGGCATGGACTCGCTCTTCCCGACGGCGAAGATCTACTCGCCGCACGGCCAGCGGTACACCTCGGTGGACCGGGAGCTGTTCCTGTCGTACAAGGAGGCCACCACCGGCCAGATCCTGCACGAGGGGATCAACGAGGCCGGCTCCGTCGCCTCGTTCACCGCGGCCGGCACCTCGTACGCCACGCACGACGAGCCGATGATCCCGCTCTACATCTTCTACTCGATGTTCGGGTTCCAGCGGACCGGCGACGGGCTCTGGGCCGCGGCCGACCAGATGGCGCGGGGCTTCCTGCTCGGCGCGACCGCCGGCCGGACCACGCTCAACGGTGAGGGCCTCCAGCACGAGGACGGTCACTCGCTGCTGCTCGCCGCCACCAACCCGGCGGTGGCCGCGTACGACCCGGCGTTCGCCTTCGAGATCTCGCACATCATGGAGAACGGCCTGCACCGGATGTACGGCGAGGCGCAGGAGAACATCTTCTACTACCTCACCGTCTACAACGAGCCGATCTTCCAGCCGGCCGAGCCGGAGGGCGTGGACGTCGAGGGCATCGTCAAGGGCATTTACCGCTACTCGCCGGCCCCGCCGGTCGACGGGGACGGGCCGAAGGCCAACATCCTGGCCTCCGGCACCGGCATGCAGTGGGCGCTCAAGGCGCAGAAGCTGCTCGCCGAGGACTGGGGCGTGGCCGCCGACGTCTGGTCGGTGACCTCCTGGACGGAGCTGCGCCGGGACGCGGTGGAGTGCGAGGAGCACAACCTGCTCAACCCGGGCGGCGAGCAGCGGGTGCCGTACATCCAGCGGAAGCTGGCCGACGCCGACGGGCCGAAGGTCGCGGTCAGCGACTGGATGCGCGCGGTACCGGACCTGATCGCCCGCTGGGTACCCGGCGACTACACCTCGCTCGGCACCGACGGCTTCGGCATGTCGGACACCCGGCACGCGCTGCGCCGGCACTTCCACGTCGACGCCGAGTCGGTGGCGGTCGCGACGCTGCGCCAGCTCGCCCTCCGCGGCGCGGTGCCGGCCCACGTGCCGGCCGAGGCCGCCAAGAAGTACGCGCTGGACGACGTCAACGCGGCTCCGGTCGGGGAGACCGGCGGCGACAGCTGATCGATCCGCATGAAGGGGCCCGGCGCTTCGCGCCGGGCCCCTTCGCCGTCCCGGGGACGTCCCCTGCCCGTCCCATGCCCTGATCGCTCTCGGAGCGGGCCGCATCCCAGCGGGGCCGCACTCGACCGGGGACCGCGCCCGAGCGGGGCCCGCCGGACGCGTGGTCACGCTCTATCCAGGATGTCGTGGCATCGAATCGACCCGGATGCCACTACATCCTGGAAACATCCTGGATAGAGCACGATCATGGCGACGGGCTGCGGGAGCGCCGGCGAGCGCGGCGAGGCTGGCCGCGGGCGAGGTCGGTGCGGGGGCGGGCATGCTCTCGGCGGGACGAGACCGGTGCGGTGCGGGGTGTCAAGGCTAGGGGAGCGCGGCCGCGGCGGCGCGGAGGCGGTCTCCCGCGCCGGCGCGGACGGGTTCGCCGTGGCCGAAGCAGGCCAGGTCGACGTCGAGCGCCGCCAGGCGACGGAAGGACCCGGCGGCCCGCGCCCGGTCGACGTGGAAGACCCCAAAGATGACCTCACCGTCGTGCTCGGCCGCGACGTCGCCGGTGAAGAGCACCCGGTGCCGGGGCAGGTGCAGGGCGATGCTGCCGTCGGTGTGGCCGGGCGTGCCCACCACCTCGGCGCCGCCGCCTACGTCCAGCAGGTCGCCGTCGGCGACCTCGCGGTCGACCCGGACCGGCGGCGCCGGGGGCAGCCCGGCGGCGACCCGGGCGTGCAGATCGCGCTCGAACGGGGTGAAGGCGGGCGGCGCCGCGGGCCGCTCACCGCGCAGCACCGGGGCGTCGGCGGCGTGCGCGACCACCTCCACGTCCCCCCAGGCGGCGACCTCGGCCGCCGCACCGGCGTGGTCGTCGTGGCAGTGGGTGAGCACCACCCGGCGCAGGTCGCCCGGGGCGAGGCCGAGGCCGCGCAGGGCCGCGGCGATCACAGGCCCGGATCCCGCCGGGCCGGTGTCCACCAGCGTCACCCCGTCGTCGTCCGCCCAGAGGTACGCCTGGAAGGCGCCGAGGCGGAGCCGGTGCAGCCGGGGATGGAGCCGTTCGGGTGTCACCCGGCCAAGCTAGAAGCGGCGGGCGACCGTGGCTCACGTTTTCTGCGGCGGGCAGAAGCCGCCGGCCGGGGCGACGCGGTACCGGCGGCCGCGGTCGGGCCGGCACCGGCGATACCGGCAGAAGCCGATCCCGGGCCGGGGCGGCCCTGGCGGCCCGGGACCGGCCGTCAGGCCGGCAGCGGCGTCGCGGCCAGCTCGACGACGAACGGCTCGACCGCCACCCGCCAGGCGGCCGGGTTGTCGTAGTGGAGCACGTGACCGGCGTCGGGCAGCACCGCGAAGCGGCCGTCGGGCAGCAGGTCGGCCATCTCCCGCTGCCGGTCGACCGGCTGGTCGCTCTCCGCCCCGGCGACCACGAGCGCCGGGCAGCGCACGGCGGCGAGTTCGGGTCGGTGGTCGCGGTCGGCCCAGTGGGCCAGCGAGGCGAGCACGTGCTCGGGACGGGCCAGGGGCAGCCACCCGTCGGGCCCCTCGGTCATCCCCTCCACGAAGGACTCCCCCTCGGTGCGCCGTTCGGCGCCGAAGTGGTCGCGGACGTCCGCCAGGGTCCGGAACGGCACCGGCCAGCCGGCCAGCCACCGCCGCCACCGGTCGACCAGGTCGGGCGCGGTCACCGGGTTGATGTCGGCGATCACGACGCCCCGGACCAGATCCGGCCGGGTTCCGGCGAGCTGCCACGCGGTGATGCCGCCCATCGAGTGCCCGATCACCAGCGCGGGAGCCAGGTCGAGCGCCTCGATCACCGCGGCGGCGTCGCCGACGTACGCCGCCCGGTCGTACGGGCCGTCGGGCTTGTCGCTGTGGCCGTGCCCGCGCGCGTCGTAGCCGACGACCCGGCCGTGGCCGGTGAGCCAGCGGGCCGTGGCCGTCCAGTTGGTGGCTCGCCCGGTGAGCCCGTGCAGCAGCAGGATGCCCGGGCCGCTCCCGCCGAACTCGACGACGTTCAGCCCGGTTCCGTCCGGTCCCTCGACGCGCATGCGTTCCTCCCATACCTCGAATCGAGGTACACCGTATCGAGGCATGGCGGCGTCCGGCAAGGCAGAATGCGAAGGGTGCTGGAGTTGTCGATCCTGGGATTCCTGGGCGAGGGGCCGCTGCACGGCTACGAGCTGAAGGCCCGCATCGCGCGCCTCGCCGGCTACGCCCGGCCGGTCAGCGACGGCAGCCTCTACCCGGCGATCAACCGGTTGGAGCGGGCCGGGCTGGTCAGCCGGCAACGGGAGCCGGGGGCCGCCGCGGCGCCCCGGCACACCCTCTCGCTCACCGACGCCGGGCGGGCGGAGCTGTCGCGGCGGCTGCGCGAGCCGGCCGAACTCGACGTCACCGACCAGAACCGGTTCTTCACCCTGCTGGCCTTCCTCGGCCAACTCGACGACCCGGCGGCGCAGGCCACGGTGCTCGAACGCCGGCTGGCCTTCCTCGACCAGCCGGCGAGTTTCTTCCACACCGGCGAGCGGCCACAGCGGGCCGCCGAGCAGACGGACCTCTTCCGGCGGGGAATGCTGGTGATGGCCCGGGACATCAGCCGGGCCGAGCGCTCCTGGCTCCGGGGCGCGATCGCGGAGCTGCGGGCCGGCTGACGGCGGCGGATTCGACGATGGTCCGGCGTCCCTGGCGGGAACGCCGGACCATCACCATCGCGGGCGGCGCCGGGACCGGCTCCGGTCAGCCGACGGCGGCCAGATCGGTGAGCCGGGCCAGCGAATCCTCCAGGTCGGCGCCGACCCGCCGCAGGCCGAGCCGGAGCAGGGCGGCCTTGACCGGCCCGGCGGGCCACCGTACGACGATGAGCCGCACGATCGTCCCGCCCTCCTCCTCGTCCGGGGTCAGCTGTACGTAGATCTCGGTGCGCGCCTCGGCCCGGGCACCGGCGCCCCTGGCCCGCTCGCGCCACCCGATCAGGGTCGGCTCCTGGTAGGCGATCACCTCGGCCTCGTGCGCCGCGCCGCGCCCGGCCTGGACCAGTTGTCGCCGGCCGAAGCCCTCCCCCGAGAGGACCTCGGCCGCGCGGACCCCCGCCAGCCAGGCCGGCAACTGCTCGGCCCGCTGCACGACGTCCCAGACCGCTTCCACCGGCGCCATCACGTGCGCACTGCGTTCCACGAGGATCATCTTGTCTTTCCCCCACTTAAAACACATCCGCGATATTCGGCACTCTATGTGTAAATGGGACTTACCTGGACGGGTTCGGAAAAGACACGCCGAAAACCCTTGCGCCGCCTGCCTTTCCGCGCCTATGGACCACCGGCGCTCCGCGCCCTAGAGTCGCGAGCACGCTTCGCGTTTCTGGGAGGGCGCATGACGTACCCGCCGATGCCCGAGTTCCCCGCCGGCTTCCGCTGGGGGTTGTCCACCTCCGCGTACCAGATCGAGGGGGCAGCGACCGCCGACGGCCGGGGACCCTCCATCTGGGACACCTTCGCCCACTCCCCCGGGCGGATCGTCGACGGCAGCACCGGCGACGAGGCGTGCGACCACTACCACCGGTACGCCGAGGACGTCGCGCTGCTGGCCGGGCTCGGCGTCTCCGCGTACCGGTTCTCGATCGCCTGGCCCCGGGTGCAGCCCACCGGCGCCGGGCCGGCCAACCAGGCCGGGCTGGACTTCTACGACCGGCTGGTGGACGAGCTGCTCGGACAGGGCGTCGACCCGGTCGCCACGCTGTTCCACTGGGACCTGCCGCAGGCGCTGGAGGACGCCGGCGGCTGGCTCAACCGGGACACCGCCGGCCGCTTCGCCGAGTACGCCGACCTGGTCGCCGCCCGCCTCGGCGACCGGGTCAAGCTCTGGATCACGCTCAACGAGCCGTTCATCCACATGAGCCTCGGGCACGGGATGGGGGTGCACGCCCCCGGCCGGATGCTGCTCTTCGACGCCTTCCCGGTGGCCCACCACCAGTTGCTCGGGCACGGCCTCGCGGTCTCCGCGCTGCGCGCCCGCAGCGGCAGCCCGGTCGCCATCGCCAACAACTACTCCCCGGTCCGGCTGAGCGGCGGGACCGACGCCGACCGGGCCGCCGGGGCGGCGTACGACGCGCTGCACAACCGGCTCTTCACCGACCCACTGCTCGGCCTCGGCTACCCCGAGGAGCCCGGCTTCGACGCGGCCCTGGTGCGGGACGAGGACCTCGACGTGATCGCCGCCCCGATCGACGTGCTCGGGGTGAACTACTACAACCCGACCGGCATCAGGGCCGCCGAGGAGGGCTCGCCGCTGCCGTTCGAGATCGTGCCGCTGGACGGGTACCCCCGGACCGCCTTCGACTGGCCGGTGGCGCCGGACGGCCTGCGCGAGCTGCTGGTCGGGCTGCGCGACCGGTACGGCGACGCGCTGCCGCCGATCCAGATCACCGAGAGCGGGTGCGCGTACGACGACGTGCCGGACGCCGACGGCCGGGTGGCCGACCCGGACCGGATCGCGTACCTGGACGGGCACCTGCGGGCGGTCCGCGAGGCGATCGACGCCGGGGTCCCGGTCACCGGGTACTTCGTCTGGTCGCTGCTGGACAACTGGGAGTGGGCCGAGGGCTTCACCAAGCGGTTCGGCCTGGTGCACGTCGACTACGCCAGCCAGCGGCGTACCCCGAAGTCCTCGTACGCCTGGTTCCGCGACCAGGTGATCCGGCCGTGACCACGGTGAACCCGACGCCGGCCTCGCTGCCGGCGGCGCTCGCCGAACCCACCGTGCCGGTCCGGCGCAGCTGGATAGCGCTGATCTTCGCGGCCAACCTGGGCGTCTGGATGGCCTTCTTCACCCCCATCCAGGTGCTGCTGCCGCAGCAGATCGAGCGGATCGCGCCGGGCGACAAGGAGGCGATGCTGGCGGTCGTCACGGGCCTCGGCGCGCTCGCCGCGGTGCTCGCCAATCCGCTCGCCGGGGCGCTCTCCGACCGGACCTCGCTACGGCTGGCGAACCGGCACTTCGGCCGGCGGCACGTCTGGACCGCCTCCGGGGCGGTGCTCGGCGCGCTGGCCCTGGTGCTGCTGGCCCGGCAGGACACCGTCGCCGGGGTGGCGGTGGCCTGGGTCGCCGCCCAGGTCTGCTTCAACGCGATGCTGGCCAGCCTCACCGCGGCCATCCCGGACCGGGTGCCGGTCGCCCAGCGCGGCGGGGTCTCCGGCTGGGTGGGCATCCCGCAGGCGCTCGGCCTGGTGGTCGGGGCGGTCCTGGTCACCGCCGTGGTCACCGGCAACGCCGCCGGGTACGCGGTGATCGCCCTCGCCGTGCTGCTGCTGTCGCTGCCGTTCGCGTTGCTCACCCAGGACGATCCGCTGCCCCGGGAGCACCGCCCGGCGCTGCGGCTGCGCGCGCTGCTGACCTCCATGTGGATCAGCCCGCGCCGGTACCCGGACTTCGCCTGGGCCTGGTTCACCCGGTTCCTGGTCCAGACCGGCAACGCCCTCGGCACCCTCTACCTGCTCTACTTCCTCAGCGACGGGGTCCGGGTGGCCGACCCCGAGGGCGCGCTGCTGGTGCTGATCCTGCTCTACACGCTCGGCATGATGCTCACCGCCGTGGTGGCGGGCCGGCTCTCCGACCGGTCCGGCCGGCGCAAGGTGTTCGTGATCGTCTCCGGGCTGATCATGGCGGTCGCGGCGGTGCTGCTCGCGGCGGCGCCGACCTGGCCGATGGCGATCGCCGCCGCGCTGCTGCTCGGTGCCGGCTACGGCGTCTACCTGGCCGTCGACGCGGCGCTGATCACCCAGGTGCTGCCGACCGCCACCGACCGGGCCAAGGACCTCGGGGTGATCAACATCGCCAACTCCGCGCCGCAGGTGCTCGGCCCGGCGCTCTCCGCCCCGATCGTGGTTCACCTGGGCGGCTATCCCACCCTGTACGCGGTCACCGCGGCGGTCACCCTCCTCGGCAGCGCCCTGGTGCTCAAGATCCGTTCGGTCCCCTGACCGGCCCCCTGCCGGAAAGCGGTCGCGGGCCGCCGTAGGCTGGGGGGCGTGACGGTACGTGTACGCTTCGCCCCTTCCCCGACCGGTATGTTCCACGTCGGTGGCGCCCGCTCGGCCCTGCAGAACTGGATCTACGCCAAGCAGCAGGGCGGGGTGTTCGTGCTCCGCATCGAGGACACCGACGCGGCCCGCAACAAGCCGGAATGGACCGAGGGGATCCTGTCCGCGCTCGACTGGATCGGCATCGCGCGGGGCAGCTACGAGGGCCCCTACTTCCAGTCGACGTACGCGGGCGAGCACCGGGCCGCCGCGCAGCGGCTGTACGAGGGCGGCCGGGCGTACTACTGCGACTGCACCCGGGAGGACGTGCAGGCGCGGACCGGCTCGCAGTACCAGGGCTACGACGGCTTCTGCCGGGACCGCGGGCTCGGCCCGGGCGAGGGGCGGGCGCTGCGCTTCCGTACCCCGGACGAGGGCGAGACCGTGGTGGTCGACCTGATCCGGGGCGAGCCGACCTTCGAGAACAAGCTGATCGAGGACTTCGTGATCGCCCGGGGCGACGGTTCCCCGGTCTTCCTGCTCGCCAACGTGGTCGACGACATGACCATGGGGATCACCCACGTGATCCGGGCCGAGGAGCACCTGCCCAACACCCCGAAGCAGCAGCTGCTCTGGGACGCCCTCGGGGTCAAGCCGCCGGTCTGGGCGCACGTGCCCGTGGTGGTCAACGAGAAGCGGCAGAAGCTGTCCAAGCGGCGCGACAAGGTCGCCCTGGAGGCGTACCGGGACGAGGGCTACCTGGCCGCCGCGATGCGCAACTACCTGATGCTGCTCGGCTGGGCCCCCTCCGGCGACCGGGAGATCGTGCCCTGGTCGGTGATCGAGGACGAGTTCCGGCTGGAGGAGGTGAACCCCTCCCCGGCGTTCTTCGACGAGAAGAAGCTGCGCGCGTTCAACGGCGAGTACATCCGGGCGCTGCCGGTCGAGGACTTCATCACCGAGTGCCAGCCCTGGCTCACCGGCACGGAGACGATCGTGCCGCCGCCGTGGCAGCCGGAGGAGTTCGACCCGGCCGCCTTCGCCGCCGTGGCGCCGCTGGCCCAGACCCGGATCGCGGTGCTCAGCGAGATCGTGCCGAACGTCGACTTCCTCTTCCTGGCCGACCCGCTGATCGATGAGGCGGCGTGGGCGAAGGCGATGAAGGAGGGCGCGGCGGAGCTGCTGGACGCGGCGATCGCCGCGTTCGAGGGGCTGGAGTCCTGGGACGCCGAGTCGCTCAAGTCCACGCTGGAGGCGGTCGGCGCGGAGCGTGGCCTGAAGCTCGGCAAGGCCCAGGCCCCGGTCCGGGTCGCGGTCACCGGGCGGACGGTCGGGCTGCCGCTCTTCGAGTCCCTCGAGGTGCTCGGACGTGAGAGTGGGCCGCGAGCAGGGCGTCGACCTGCGCGGCGACCGCCGCGCGCGCACCGGTGGCGGTGGCGAAGGCGAGGGTGAGGTAGAAGCGGAAGTTCACGGCCGCGGCGGCCGGCACCCGCAGCCCGGCCGGTCGGCGTCCGTCCAGCGTGGGCAGGAGCGTGATCGGTACGTTCGGGTGGTGGCCCGGTCCCCGTACCTCGGTGTGTGCCCACTCGCGCCGCTCGGCCCGCCCGGCGAAGGCGACCCGCCGGTCCGTCACGACCGCCATTCCCCTGTCCACCACCCGCAGGCCGGCCGGCAGCGGGCGGCCGGGCGCGTCGAGGGGGAGGGTGGCGAGCGTCAGCGTGGGCGCGGGGAGTCCGGTGAGGTGCCGCGCCTCCGCCTCGACCAGTTCGGCGCTCGGCAGCACCCGATAGATCACCTCGTCGTCGGCGAGCGTCACCGGCAGGCCGCCCCGGGGCTCCGTGCACCCCAGAAATCCGGCCGCCTCGAGGCGGAGTCTGACCAGCTGGTCCTCGCGCCTGCGCCAGGTGTCGAGCGCGACCGCGTACGCCTGCTGCCGGCGGTCGCTCTCGCGTCGCGCCCACCTGGCCGGCCACTGTGGTTGGCCGATCACTCGTGCCGTCACACCGGGTACAACGCCGACTGCCCATGATGGACACGACGGTGGGCGAAACGCCCGCAAAGTGGGGTGCGGCGCTACCGCTCGCCGCGCCGGCGGGCGAGGTGGACGGTGATGTCGGCGACGACATCGACCGTCCCGGGCAGCACCCGCCCGATCCGCCGGTACACCTGCTCCTGCACGGCGGCCGGCAGTTCGAGATAGGCCGACACGGTGGAGAGATAGCCGACGTAATCGGCGGCGCTCATCGTCACCCGCCGCTCGATCACGCACTGCCGGACGTCGGTGAACCACTCGGACCGCGTCAGCTCCGTACCCGGCCACTGCATCTCGTGGTCCGGCGGCGTCCCGTCCGGAGAGGGGATCTCGTCGCTGGCCAGGAAGGGCGCCCGGGCCGCGTTCACCGCCTCCGCCACCGCCGCGTCGGCCAGCCGGGCCGGTCCACCGAACGAGGCGAAGGCGCCACCCGGCTCCAGCAGCGCGGCCACCCGCGGCCACCGGCCGTCCGGGTTCGTCCAGTGCAGCGCCGCCGCCGCGTAGACCAGCCGGTGGCGTACGCCCGGCCGCAGGTCCTCGAACGCGGCCCGCACGGTCCGCACGCTCGCCGGCACGTGCTGCCGCAGTTCGGCGAGCATGGCCCCGTCCGGGTCGGTCGCGGTGACCGCGACGCCCCGCCCGGCGAACAGTCGGGTCGCCTTACCGGTCCCGGCGCCGATCTCCAGGGCGGTCGGCACCGGGTGGCCCGCGTACGTCAGCACCAGGTCGACGAGCTCGGCCGGATAACCCGGCCGGAACCGTTCGTACTTCTGCGCCACCGTCCCGAAGCTCAACGCGCGGCCAGACATGCCGAGGATCCTGGCACTTTCCTCCCTGGCGGCGCGCGGCCTTTTCCGGCGGGCCCCGAGCATCGCTTTCCGATCATCCCTCTTTCGGGAGATATGGGCGTTATGCCGACTTTGTCTCACTAGGCTCCACGGTGTCATCCAGTCGCCGACGACCCGGCATCGCCACCGTGCGGCTGGGCCTCTGTCGCCGCAGCCACGGAGATGCGTGAGTCACGATGAAGGACGCGGAAACCATGGTCCTGCCCCGGCTCGTACCGGTGGAGGCCCGCATCGAGGATCCCTGGGACGAGGACCTCCCGGCCGACCCCCGGGGCGAGCGTGCCGCCCGTCCGGCGATCGACAGCCGGCGCCGGCGGATCGCCGCGTCGCTGGTGCCGGCCCTGGTGATGGGCGCCCTCGCCGCCGTCCGAGCCGGCGCGCCCGGCCTCGGCACCGAGGAACTGGCGACCTGGCGCGCCGCCACCTCGTCCTGGCGGGACGCCTGGTCGGCGCTCGGCTCGGGCGACGCCGCCGGCACCCCGTACCACCTGCTGATCCGCGCCTGGGCCGAGGCGTTCGGCAGCTCCGACGTCGCCCTGCGGGTACCGTCCGTGCTGGCCATGATCGCCGCTGCGGCGCTGGTCGGGGCGGCGGCCACCCGGATGTTCAGCCCGGACACCGGCCTGCTGGCCGGCCTGATCTTCGCGGTCCTGCCGACCTCGACGCGCTACGCGCAGGAGGCCCAGCCGTACGCCCTGGCCCTGCTCGGCGCGGCGCTGGCCACCTGGTTGCTGCTGTCGGCCCTGGACCGGCCCGACCGGTGGCGCCTCGCGGCGTACGCGGGTGCCGTGGCCGTCCTGGGCCTCTGCCACGTCGTGGCGCTGCTGCTGCTCGCCGGCCACGGCTGGGCCGTGTACGCCTTCCGGCGCCGAGTGGCCGGTCGGTGGCTGGCGGCCGCGTCCGTGGGGGCGCTGCCCGCGGCCGTGCTGCTCTGGCTCGTGGTGCGGGACGGGGGCCGGATCGCCCCGGCCGCCCGGCCCGGCCTGACCGTGCTCGCCGCGACACCGGCGGCGGTGTTCGGCGTCGCCGCGCTGGCCGGGCTGCTGCTGGTGCTGGCGCTGTTCAGCCTGCCGCTGCGGTACGCCGCGGCCGTCTTCACCGCCTGGGCGGTGGTGCCGCCCGTCGTCCTGCTGCTCGTCGCGCAGGCCACGCCGATCTGGTCCGCGCAGGGGCTGCTCTTCACCCTGCCGGCCTGGGCGACGCTCGGCGCGGCCGCGCTGTCCCGGGTACGCGCCCGCTGGTCGGTCGCCGTGCTGGCGGTGATCGCCGTGATCGGCGCGCCGGCACAGGCCGCCGTGCGGGCACCCGACGGGCACGGGCCGGCCACCCGCCAGCTGGCGCAGCTCATCGAGGACCGGTGGCAGCCCGGCGACCGCCTGGTCTACGGCGCCGGCAGCGGCCCGGACGTCCGCAATGTCGTGGCGCGCTACCTACGGGCCGACCGGCGGCCGGCGGACGTTCCTGCCGGGACCGGGCCGGCCGACGGCGGGCGACCGACCGCCGGATGCCCCGACCTCGCCGGCTGCCTGCCCGGTGCCCGGCGACTCTGGGTGGTCCTGCCCGGGGAACGGGCCGACCCGCTGCCCCCCACCGACGGCGCGGCCGGGCGGATGCTGCGGGCGAGCTACCGGATGGCGCAGGTCTGGCGACCGACCGGGTTCACGCTGGCGCTGCTGGTGGACGACCGCACGCCGCGCTGACCGCCGCCGTACGGCTCTTGTCGATCATCCTCTGCAACACTCGGACCCATGGGGGAAACGTGGCCGTCGCCGCCGATACACGCCTGTCCCGCGCCGCCGCGCCGGGAATCCCGGGCGACCGCGCTCCGGTGGTCCCGCCGGCCCCACCGCCGGCCGGGCCGGGGCCGGAGCGCCGCCGGCGCAACGTCCGGGCCCGCCTCACGTACGCCGGATGCGGGGCGACCACCGGCCCGCTGACCGCCCCGGGACGCCCGGACGCGGCGGTCCGGTTCCGCCCCGTCGCCTCGCCCGCGGCCCGGCTGGTCCTCACCCTGCTCGTCCTGGTCAACAGCGCGGCCGGCCTGCTGTTCGTCGGCTGGCTGCTGCTTCCCCAGCACGTACCCGGCACCGGCGGGACCGCCCTCGGCGGCTGGCAGACCGTTGCCGCCCGGCTCGGCTTCTGCATCGTGGTCGGCGTCGAGCTGATCCGCCTCGCGCAGAACGTCGTCGTCTGGATGTTCGCCTTCCACGCCCGCGACCCGGTCCCGGTCGACCCGCCGGTCGGCCTGCGGGTGGCCCTGCTCACCACGATCGTGCCCAGCAAGGAGCCGCTCGACGTGGTGGAGCGGACCCTGCGCCGGCTGCGGCAGATCGTGTACTGCGGCCAGGTCGACGTCTGGATCCTCGACGAGGGCGACGACCCGGCGGTGCAGGAGATGGCCGCGCGGCTCGGCGTACGCCACTTCAGCCGCAAGGGCCGCCCGGAGTACAACCAGCCCGCCGGGGAGTTCCGGGCGAGGACCAAGTCCGGCAACCACAACGCCTGGCGGGCCGAGCACGAGCGCCACTACGACGTGGTGGCCAACGTCGACCCCGACCACGTGCCGCTGCCGAACTTCCTCGAACGCACGCTGGGCTACTTCCGCGACCCGGACGTCGCGTTCGTGGTCACCCCGCAGGTGTACGGCAACATGCACCAGAACTTCGTCGCGCACGGCGCCTCGGTCCAGCAGTACCTCTACAACGGCCTCATCGCGCGCGGCGGGAACGGGCTGGACGCGCCGCTGCTCACCGGCACCGGCCACCTCTACCGGCCGGCCGCGTGGCGGACCATCGGCGGCTACCAGGACTCGATCATCGAGGACCACCTGACCAGCATCCGCGTCCACGCCGCGACCAACCGGGCCACCGGCAACCGCTGGAAGGGCGTCTACACCCCCGACGTGGTCGCCATCGGCGAGGGCCCTACCTCCTGGGCGGACTACTTCAACCAGCAGAAGCGGTGGGCCGCCGGCATCAGCGAGATCCTCGTCCGTCCCGAGCTGCGCGCGCCCCGCGACCTGCCGTCCCGGCGCCGCTGGCAGTACCGGCTGCTGCAGTTCTACTACCCGAGCGTGGCGGTCAGCCTGCTGCTCGGCAACATCGCCACGGCGATGTACCTGCTCACCGGCGTGAGCGCCGCGCAGCTCGACGTCACGGTGTGGTCCGTGCTGTGGGGCTCGACGTTCTGCACCTGGTTCGCGCTCTGGCTGTGGCTGCGCCGGTTCAACATCGCCCCGCACGAGCGGGAGGAGATCGGCGTGGTCGGCATGGCGCTGGCCCTCTTCGCCGGCCCCGTCTACGTGGCCGCCGGGATCGGTGCGCTGCTGCGCCGCAAGCTGGGATTCGTGGTGACGGCCAAGGGAAAGCTGCGCACCGCCGAGTCGCTCGCGACGTTCCGGCTGCACCTGTGCTGGGCGGCGGCCGCCGCCGGGCTGCTCGGCGCGAGCTTCGTCCTCGGCACCGACGCGCCCCTGCTGCGGGTGTGGCCGGTGCTGACCCTGCTGACCGGTCTCGGCCCACCGCTGATCGCCCTCGGCACGAACCTGCGGGCCAGACGCGAGGAGCGCGCCGAGGCGGCGGCCCTGATCGCCCGTACGCGGGTCGAGGAGCGCCCCGCCCTGGCGACGCGGGTGGCGGCGGACGGAGGAGCGGCGTGCTGAGGTTGACCGTCCCGCGCGTGCTGCTCGCCCTGATCGGCGTGCTGCTGCTGACGTACGCCTTCGCGGTCGCGCCGGCCACGGTGGCCGGCCGGCGGCAGGCGGCCCCGT
>NZ_JBSGJR010000059.1:0-19625 GCF_053605645.1 Micromonospora sp. NPDC003776 | reverse complement strand
CACCGACCGGGCCTGCTCGGTCGCCGCGGTCGCCGCGGCCCGGCGTACCCCGTCGAGCTGCCGGGCGGCGGCCACGTAGTCCGCCCAGGCCGCCTCGGCCCCGCTCGTGGATCCACCCGCGCGCGGCGCGGGCACCGCCGTGCCCGTCTCGCTCACGCCGCCTCCTCCCCGAACGGCACCAGCACGGTGCCCTGCTCGCCCGGGCCGTCCCAGAGCACCGCCCGCGCGGGTCGCGGTCGCCACGACACGGGCCGGTCGAAGAGCTGCTCCAGCCGGCCGCCCGGCACGTCCGTCACCACCACGGCCAGCAGCTTGTCCACCTCGCCCTCGGGGCCGAGGAGCCCGGCCAGCGGCGCGACCGACCGCCACCAGCCGAGCAGGTGCCGCCCGGCCGGCGGGCCCTCCAGCAGCAGTGTCCGGAGCAGCTCGGGCGGCAGTTCGCTGGCGTCCGGCACGTCCAGCCCGAACACCACCAGGTAGCCCGGGTCGTCTCCGGTCAGCGCGGCGCGCAGCCCGGCCACGTCCACCGTCTCCACCTCGTGCCGGTCGGCCAGCTCCGCGGCGAGCGCCGCCGCCGGTTCGGCTGAACCGTTGGCCAGGGGCGCCAGCACGAACCGGGTCGGTCCGTGCTGGACCGCGGTGCTCCGGACCGCCGTGATCAGCAGTCGCTCCGCCTCGTCGTCCCGGCCCAGCACGGCCAGGTTCCGGCCGGCCGCCGGACCGAGCGGTACGGCGACCGTGGTGCGGTGCACGTCCACGGCCCGGCCGAGCAGAGCCGCCGGCCCGTGCGCCCGGCCGGCCAGCGCGGCCCGGTGGCGCGGGTCGTTGGCGAGCAGCGGTCGCGCGTACCCGGCGAAGACCACCGGCGGGACGGCTCCCTCCGGGCGGGCCGACCAGAGCCGGTGCCGCAGGTCGGCGAGGACGTCCGGCTCGTCGTGCGGATCCGGGAAGCGGATCATCCGCTCGTGGCCGCGGGTCGCCCCGCGCGGGCCGCCCAGCCCGCCGGCGGTGTTCACCACCGCGCTGCCCACCGGCAGCCCGGCCGCCGCGTCGTTCGTCGGCTCCAGCACCGCCGCGCCGCCGGGCAGCGCCACCCGGACCGGGAACTGGCCGAGCAGCGGGTCGCGCGGGCCGCCGATGCCGAGGTCACCCTCGCCCGCCAAGACCAGATGGATCCCGTACGCGCGCGCGGCGCGGGCCAGCCCGTCGAGTCGAGCCAGCAGGTCGGTGGCGAACCGGTCCCGCTCGCGCAGCAGCAGCGGGAAGTTGTCGATCACGCAGACGATCCGGGGCAGCGGCTGGTGCCGGCGCAGCTCCGCGTACCGCTGGCCGCCGGCCCGCCGGCCCGCCTCCTCCCGGCGGCGCAGCTCCGCCGCCAGCTCGCCGAGCAGGTCCGCCACGTACTCGCGGTCGGCGGCCATCCCGGCGGTCCGGACCTGGGGCACCCACGAGCGGTCCCGCTCGGTCTGCAGGAACTCCACGAAGGACTCGCGGTCGGCCAGGTCGGCGAGGTGAACGACCAGCTCGCCGGGGCCGTACCGGGCGGTCAAGCCGAACAGCACGTTGGTGAGGAACGCCGAGCGACCGGCCCCGGAACGGCCGCTCACCAGCCAGTGCGGGGTCAGTTCGGTGAAGCCGAGGCTGACCGGCCGGCCGGCGGCGTCGCCGACCGTCGTGGCGAGCCCGTCGGCGGAGCTCTCCGACCAGAGATCACCGGCGGGCAGCAGGTCGGCCAGGGCGAGCCGGGAGCCGTCCTCGATCTGCCGGGCGAGCCGGCGGCTGACCCCGGTGACCAGCTCCGCCGGCGGGTCCTCCTCGACGAAGACCGGGGAGTTCAACCCACCCGGCGGCTCCGCCCCGGGGCTGCCGAGCGCGGCGCCCGGCGGATCACCCACCAGCGCGTACGCGGTGCGCACCGCGACGGTGGTGGCCTGCGGCAGCGGCGCATCGCCCGGCCAGCCCGCCACCACGAGGTGCAGCCCGGCCCGGTGCCCCCGCGCGGCCAGGTCCTCGATCCGGTCCCGGTCGGACGGTGCGTGGCCGTCCGGCAGGGCGGCCACCATCACCAGCAGCGTCCGGTCGTGCCCGCGGTGCCGGGCGCTGCTCGCCCCGACCCACTGCTCGGCCTCGGCGAGCACCGCCCGCAGCCCGGCCAGATCGGTCGCGGGCGGCGGCAGCAGGCCGGCGTCGGCCAGCGGCGCGAAGCCCGCGAAGGTGCCCGAACCGGTGCCGTCGACCGTCCGGGCCAGCAGCGCCCCGGCCGGGGTGGCGGCGAAGAGGCGCAGCAGGAGGGCCCGGAGCAGCCCGGCCACCCGCGGATCACCGGCGTCGGCGTCGACGGCCAGGTGTCCACTGCCGAGCAACGGCACCAGCGCGGGGAACCGGGCGTCGTCCAGCGGCGCGGCGGTGCCCACCCGGACCAGGGGCGGCGGGCCGTCGCCGGGCGGGCTCGCCACGGCCAGGCTCTCCAGCGGGGCACCGGCCCAGCCGGGCGCGGCGAGGGCCGCCGCGGTACGCAACCGCTCGGCCAGCTCGTACTGCCGGTGATGGTCGGCGGGGGCGGGCCGGATCTCGTCGAGGATGCCGGCGGCGGCCGTGGCGACCGCCTCCGCGCGCCGGTGCAGGACGGCGGCCCGGTTGGCTCGCGCCTTCGGACTCGCCATCGCGTCCACCTCTCTTCCCGAGGCCGACATTTCCTCCCCGAGCTGTGACGGTATCCCAGCCGGGGCTCGACCTCGGGGATGTCCGTCGGCGCTGCGCAGTCTTTACCCCCCGCAGTCGGCGGGCTCACCCGGCAGCCGCCCAACGGGGCGAGCTCCATCCGGGTCGGCACCCGTCTCAGCTGCATCAGCCCGGCCTTCATCGGAACGGAGCGCCGCCCGGGCGGCGCGGAGCCGTACAGATCCGCCAGATCCGAGGCATTGGGTACGCGGCGCGCAGCCGATAGCCTCAGGAGGTGGAATCAGTGCAGCCCCCCGCCGGTTCCCAGGTCTCCCGCGTACCGGCGCAGCGGACCCCGCCCGAGCAGTTGGCGCCCCCCGCGCCGGCTCCGGCGCCCGAACGTCCGCGTCGGCGGCTGCGGACCGTGCTGGCCGTCGTGGCGGGGGTGCTGGCGCTGCTCTGCGGCACCGCCACGGTGGTCGGTTTCGTGCTGTACGACCGAGCGACCGCCCCCGACCGCAGCAGTCCAGATGTGGTGGTGGTCAATTACCTCCAAGCCATGCTGGTCAGCCGCGACGACAACAAGGCGAGACTCTTCACCTGTGACGGCTCAGTCCCTTCAGTGGACGAACTCCGGGATCAGATTGTGAGCCGCGAACGGGAACTCGGCATCTCCTTCTCGATCAACATCGAGAAGGTGGCAGCCTCTAACATCGATGCATCGAATGCTGTCGTGACGGCCGTGATCAGGAAAAGTGCCGTTGTGGATGGGGTGCAGCAGAGCCTCACCGATACCTGGCGTTTCGAGCTAAAAGATCAGGATGGCTGGCGGGTCTGTTCTGCCCAGCCTGCGTAGTGGCTACTCCAGCCAGAGCAGGTGAACCGGGACCTCCAAGGTGCTCGGTGCCTGTCCCCGCCAGGCCCAGCGGTACCACTCCAGTTCCGGGGCCACCCGGACGCAGATGTCCCCGTCCGCGCCCGAGTAGGTCTCTGTCACCGCGCGGAGATCGCGCTGCTCGGTCATCCCGGTTACGTGCACGACGCGCCGGCCGGTGACCGAGTCCGCCTCGAACACCGGGGTGGGCGGGCGATGCGCGGGTGCGTCGAGGGAGACCAGCCGGAGACCCGACTCCGGGGGCCGGCCGGACGGCCGGCGTTCGCCGACGGTCTCCACCCAGACCCGCTCCACCGGCACCAGCGGCGCGAAGACCTCGACCTGCTCCGACTCGGCCCGGTACCACTCGTGCTCCGGGATGACCGGCACGTACGTGCGACTGCCCTGCACCACCCGCTCGTCGGCGCGCAGGTCACCCCGCCAGCCGAGGCCGGGCAGCCCGACCAGCACGCGCCGGCCGCGCAGCTCGACGCGGTCGGTGGCGGGCACGACCTCGATCGGTCGCGGCGGCAGCGGCGCCCAGTCGGGCTGGTCCGCGAAGGGGTCGGGCAGCGGGTTGCTCATGGACCGGCGGGCCTCACGCGGCGCCGGACAGTGGCGCGCCGCGTTCCCGCATGAACTGCACCGGGTTGATCGCGCCGCGGTTGGACCGGTCGCTGTCCACGTGCACCTCGAAGTGCAGGTGCGGTCCGGAGGAGTTCCCGCTGGTCCCGGAGAGGCCGATCACCTGGCCCGCCTCCACCATCTGCCCGGGCACCACATGCGGCCGTTCGATCATGTGGCAGTAGCGGGTGATGTAGCCGCCGGCGTGCAGGATGTCCACGAACCAGCCGCAGCCGCCCTTACCGGGCCACCCGTCGCGGTCGCAGTCCCGCCGACCCGAGTGGTCGGGGTCGCAGCGAGCCACCAGCACCCGCCCCGCGGCGACAGCGTGAATCGGGGTGCGCTTGCCGGCAGCGAGGTCGACGCCGTTGTGGCTGGGGCGTTCCGCGGTGCGGAAGCCGGAGACGATCCCACCGGCCAGCGGGGCGGTCCAGCCGGAGGCCGCGATCCGGGCACCGCGGGCGGCGTCACAGACCGCCCGGCCGGCGATCTGCACGGTACGGGCGGCGCCGCCGGCGAGCGCGTCGACGATCCGCCCGGCCAACTCCTCGTGCTTCGCGTAGGCGTCGGGGAAGGCGCTGACCTGGACCCGCTGCGCCACCACGGTCAGCGGCCGCTGCTCCCAATTCGGCACCCGGATCATCTTGTCGTAGAACTTCCCGGCCGCGTAGGCAGGCGACATGCGCTGCTCCACGCTGCCCCAGCCGGGCCGCTGCTGGAAGAGGCCCAGCGAGTCGTGGTCCGAACCGACCCCCTCGTGCGGCATCCCGAGCGAGGCCGGCACCGTGCTGTTGGCGAGGTTGCGCAGCGCGGACTCCTGCATGGCGGTGGCGAGCGCGATGATCCAGCCCCGGGCCGGCACCTTCCGGTCCTGGCCAACCTTGATGATGGCTGCCGCGTTGCGTAGCTGCGCCTCGCCGTACTCCGCGAAGCGGGGCATCTCTCCGGTGATGTTCACCCGCTGACCGAGGTTGCAGCCGGTGCTGAGGGCCGCCGCATCCTTCTCCTCGTTGCCCAGTTCGGTGAGGAAGAAGGCACCCGCCCCGCCGACGCAGCAGAGCAGGGCGAGCACCGCGGTGAGCGCGGTGGCCAGCACGCCGAGCCGCAACTTCCGGCGCGGGGTGCTTCCCGGCGCGGCGCTCACTGCCGCTCCCAGTCGACCGCGTCCACCAGCCACCGGCCGTCGGGGGCCACCAGGTCCAACCGGAGCTGACCGTTGTCGAGAGGTATCAGCGCCTGCACGAAGGACTCCGTCCGAGGTCGCAGCGTCACCTGACCGGTCACCCGTCGGGCCGGGACCCGTTCCGGGTCCGCGCCGTCCAGTTTCTCGGTGAGCGCCGGGGTGGAGAACGGCTTCAGCCGGGCCAGCCAGTCTGCCCCGCTGCTGCCCGGTCCGCTCAGCCAGGCGGTGGTGAACCGGCTGGCCGTCTGCTCCGGGGTCGGCTCGCCGGGGCGGGTCCTCGGTGAGGGAGCCGACGACGGGCTGGACAGCACCCCGTCGTCACCGGCCTCCGGGTCGACGGTGCTGATCGGTTCCCGGGGCTGGTTGCTGAGACCGGTGGTCGGGTCGACCGGCCCGGAGATCAGCCGGGCCGCACCGATCACCCCGAAGACCAGGACGGCGATCACGAGCGCGACCCCGAGCCGGGACCGCAGGATCCGGGTGACCAGGAATTCGAGCGCGCGACGCATAGGGCCTCACCGTGCCTCGGACCGAACGCGGGGAGCCGGCCGGGCCGGCGCCCGGTCGGCCGAGTCCGGCCGGTAGACGGCGAAGGAGGGGGCTTCCTCGGGGACGTCCGGCTCGGTCCAGGTCGGCTCCCGACGGGGCTGGGGCGCGGCGGCACGCCGGCCGCCCGACCGCTCGGGTGTCGGGGCCTCCTCGACCCGTTCCCGGCCGTCCGGGCGCTGGCGTTCGGCGGCGCCGTGCGACGGGTCCTCGTGCCGCGCCTCGGGCCGGAGGCTGCTTTGGTCGAGTGGCACGCCGCGCCGCCGCCCGATCGTCGGCTCGGCGGTGCCGCCGGGCTCGGTGACGTCCAGCCGGGCCGCCACCCGGATGTCCCGGAAGAACCGGCGGTGCCAGGAACCGGCCGAACTGACCGCCTCGCTGCTGTCCTTCCCGCCGAGCTGGGTGATCCGCCGGTATGGACGCAGCAGCAGCCAGCCCACCACGCCACAGAGCCAGACCAGGACCACCTGAAGCCAGCCGGGCAGGGTGGGAGTGTTCATGATGAGGTCGACCGCGAACAGGTAGATGGCCGCCCCGGTGCCGAAGATGGCGATGTTGAAGACGGCCGCCACCACGGCGTTGGCCAGCCGACGCAGGCCGGCGCTCGCCGGACGCATCAGGCCGACGGTGCCGAGGATCGGCGCGGCGATCACCGCCCACCGGAAGATCAGGAAACCGAGCAGCACCAGCAGCGACGCGGTCAGGTCGAACATGGCGAAGAGGAGCGAAGCCAGCACCGCGATGAAGCCCGCTCCGATTCGGTCCATGTCCCGGGTGCCCTGGAGGTACTCGTAAGCCTCCGGATCCTCCGACTTGATCTGCTCGGCGACCTTCATCCACTGCTGCTGCTTGGCCTTGATGACGGCATCTCGCGTCTTCGGGTTGGCGCGCATCGACTGAACTTCGCCCCAGGTCAGCGATTTGGCGTCGTAGAGTGCCGGGCCGTACTTCTTAGCGGTCTCGCTGTCGGCCGAGCCGAGCGCCCCCCGCAACCAGTTCCGGTAGAGCATGGTCTCCGTCGCGGTGTCGCTGGCCCGCACCGCCGGGGGACGCAGGTCCTTGCACCGGGCTGGGTTGTTAGGGTCGATGCAGCGACCGGGCACCGGGTCTCTTTTTTGGGGACCGACCGCGTCATGTACGACGCTGAGCGAGGTGATGAGGGTGTTGTCGGCGATGTTGGCCGACTTCACCGGCCAGGCGGCGAGGGCGGTCACCGCCACCATCACCAGCATCGCCCAACCGGCCGTGGTCATGGCGTTGCTCATGTCGGACTGGCGCGACCGCCAGAGCAGGTAGAGGCCGACTACGCAGAGCGTGATGATGCCGAATACGCTGAACACCTTCTGGTAGACGGCCTTGGTCGCCTGTTCCACCAAAGGATCCGCCCAGCCCCACATTGAACGGGGATCCCAGGCCCGCTCGCGCAGGGCGTTCGAGGCCCCGATCACCGCAGTAGCGATCATGAACTCGCCGTTCGCTACGGTTGTGGTGAACTTGTAGTCCGGGTGAAGAACTGTCGACGCGCAGCCCCCGTCGACGTCGTAGGTTGTGTAGTTGTACCCGGCATAGCCATAGAGGCTGTATTGGCCGGTCACACCACCGCGAGAGTCCGGGGGCGCGCTGGCGAACCAGCCAGCAAGGCCAGAATCGGGAGCTCCGGGCGTCGGGGGTTCAAGGCATTCTGCCCGCGCCGATGACACCTCCTGGAGCTTGGCGACGCAGGCGCGGAAGTCGGCTTGCCACTCCTCGGTGCTGCACAGCTCGGCCTGGGCCTGGGCGACCGGGGTGGCGGCGTACGCGGGTGTCGCGCCGATCAGCGGCCAGCCGATGGTCGCCCCGGCGAGTACGCCGAGCGCGAGGAGGAGCGCCGCGATCCGTGCCCGGGCACGCGCCATGTCACGCCTCCAGATCAGCCAGCGTCGGTAGCTGCCCGGCCGCCCGGGCGACCGCGGCGGGGGTGGTGTCCAGGTGCTCGAGCAGCCCGTCGACGTACGACACGTCGACCCGGACCTTCTGCACGCGCCCGTCGACGTCGCGCATGACGAACTCGCGGAAGCCCAGCCGGTTGGCGGAGCCGGCGTCGGCCTGGGACAGCGAGGCCAGGGTGGCCTCGTAGCCGTCGTTGACCGGCACCCGGAGCAGCCGCAGCGCCTCGGAGGCGATCTCGGTGTCCTCGGCGATCCGGCCGACGAAGACGGTGGAGACCAGGTTCTGCACGTCGAGGCCGAGGATGTCCTTCGGGTTCTGGGAGGCGACCAGGGCGGCGAGGTTCCACTTGCGGGAGTCGCGGGCGAGCCGGACCAGGAAGGAGCGCCCGGAGCGCCAGCCCTCCATGAAGTGCGCCTCGTCCAGGCCGACCAGCTTGCGGGAGGACATCGACCCGCCGTAGCAGCGCCGGACGGCGAGCCGGTGCGCGGTGTGCAGCATCGGCAGGGCCAGGGCCTCCTCCGCCGACCAGTACTCGCGCTCGATCTTGAGGTCGGGCAGCCGGAGCCCGGCCATGGTGATCACGGTGAGCGCCGCGTCGGCGCCGAGCAGCCCCTCGGGCGGCCGACCGAAGAAGAGCATGGCGAGCGGCATCTCGGCGGTGTCCAGCAGCAGGTTTGCCAGCTCCCGGCCGGCGTCGTCGTCCAGCTCCTGCAGGGTCCGCACCACGTCGTCCAGGGTGGACGTCTCCTCGGCCGGCACCTGGCGCACGGCGTGCCGGAACAGGGTGGCCGTGGACGCCTCCCGGGCCACCTGCGGCGGCACCAGCATCATGCAGATGTCCTGCACCAGCATGCGCCGCTCGGCACGGGCGTTGGAGACCGCGATCTCGAACTCGCGGTCGCCGGCCGCGCCGGGGCTGAACTCGCTGCGCAGCGGGGTCGGGATCAGCGCGTACGGGGCCAGGGTGCCCTGCTCGGAACCGGTCAGGTTGAGCACGCGCGAATACGGTGCCAGCTCGGGCATCGCGCAGAGCCGGGCCAGCGGGCCGGACGGATCGAGCAGGGTCACCTGCACGCCGCGCCGGGCGGCGAGGTAACCGAGCGCGCCGAGCAGGGTCGACTTGCCACCGCCGGGCTCGGCGACGAAGACGGCGAGACCCGAACGCTCGCGTACCTCCATCGGGAAGTGCAGGTCGAGGAAGACCGGCCGGCGGCAGGTGCCGGCGGTCCGGCCGATCAGGTCACCGCGCCGGTCGCCGACCGTGGAGGCGGCCTGCGGCAGCGCCGCGGCGAGCAGGTTGACCGGCATCCGCCGGACGTAGCCGGTGTTGGCGATCGGCTCGCCGGGGATGAACTCGCGGGCCAGCCAGTCCTGGTTCTTCGGGTGCTGGAGCGAGATCCGCAGCTCACGCGAGTAGAGCTGGATGAGCCGGCGGGCCCGCTCCAGGCACTCCTCGCGGGTGCGGCCGCCCACCGCGATCCGGTGCCAGCCGTGGGCGCGGGCCGAGTCGACCGGCAGGCCGGTGGTCATCTCGTCGCCGATCACCAGGGCCCGCTTGGCGAGCCGCTCCAACTCGGGCGGGGCGTCGATGCCGTGCTCGGCGTAGTCGAGCTGCTGGGACCGGATCATCCGGAGCCGGTGCTCCAGGTTCCGGAAGGAGTCGCCGGGGCCGAGGATGTCCACCCGGGTGGAGAGCTCCATCGGCCACGGCAGCCGCTCGTGGAAGTGCAGCCAGGGCTCGTGCCGCTCGGGGATCTCCAGCGGCTCCATCCGGCCCACGGCGAGCACGGCCACGTGCCGTTCCTCGCCGGTCATCCGGTTGACCAGCTTCACCGTCGAGCCGTACGGGGTGCGGTAGCGCTCCACCTGCTCGGTGAGGGCGAGCAGGTCGCCGCGTTCCCACCGGCCGTTGGTGATCGGGGAGAGGGTGCCGGGCGGGGCCATGCAGAGCGCGACCGAGCGGTAGAGGAGCCACTCCAACTCCTGGGCGGTGACCCGACGGCCGCGCATGCCGAACGCGCCGAGCACCTCGTCGAACTGCTCGACGGTGCGGCCCAGCCTGCGCCGCTCGCCGTCCGCGGTGCCCCGGCCGAAGGTGCGCAGCAGCCGCTCGGTGAGCGAGTCGCCGAGGGAGCGGCGGGCGAAGGTGACCCCGAGGTAGGTCTGCCCCTCGGCGTGGTTGACCGCCATCAGGTGTCGCTGGGCTGCCACCAGGTGATCGGCCCAGCCGGCTGTGCCGGGCACGTCGGGCAGCGGCGCGGCGGTGTGCGCGTCCACGGTGCGGGCCCACTCGTCGGCCGGGAACGGCCGGGTGGTCCGGCGCAGGTGCAGCCGGAAGCCGGCCAGGCCGGCGTACTGCTCGGAGATCGCGGAGAGCAGCGCCTCCCGTTCGGCGTCGGGGCGGAACGCCCAGCGCACCTCGGGCAGCCAGTACCAGGCCGTGACGGTGTTGGGGGTGAAGGTCAGGTGGCCGGCGATCTCGGTGATGGCCAGCTCGACGGAGGGGTCGCGGTCGCCGAACTTGATCTTCGGGGGGCGGACCGGCTTGGCGGGCCGCCCGCTCCGCTCCGGCGACCGCTGCCGGGGCGGGGCCAGGTCACGCGCGGGCGCGGTGGCCACCTCGCGTCCCTCCGTCCGGGCCGCCTCCGCCGCGCGTCGGCTGCCGCGGCGATCGCGCCGTTCGGCGGGCGGCTCCGGATCGGCCGGCTCCGGCTCGGTGGTGGGACGGAGCGCGGGCAGCCGGTCGCCCGGCTGGTGCGGTACGCGGGTGCGGGCGGCCGGCCCCGCGTCGAGGGCGGGCGGCTGGTCCAGCCGGAGATGCTGACGGTGCACCTCCGCGGGCGCGGGCTCGGAGGACGGTGCCGCGTCCAGCTCGGGGACGGCTCGGGCCCGGGACACCTGCCGTACGCCGGCCGCGCCGTCGCGGAGCCGAACCGCCGGCGGCTCCCCCTCGGGGGTACGGCCGGAGCGGGGCTCGACGGACGCCGACTCGGCCGGGGCGGCGTGCTGGTGCGGGATCGGCAGGGCGTCCCGACCCACGCCGCGGCGCGGCGGCGCCACCACCGGGGTGGGCTCGGCGGGGGCCGGGGGGCCGGGGCGGACCGCGGGCGGCCGTCGGCCGCCGGGGCGGGCTCCGCCGAACAGGTCGAGGAAGGGTGAATCGATGTCGGTGCCGTCGCCGGACGCGGGGACCGGCTGCTCGGACCCGGTGGGGCGGCCGGTCGCCGGTCGGGGCGGCTGGAAGACGCCGACGCGCCCATGCCCCGGGCTGGTGGCCAGGGCCGGGTCCAGCACCACCTCGTCAGGCTCCTCATCCTGCGGGTAGTCGAACGATCGCGCTCGGTTACCGTACGGATCGCCCGGACGCCCGGCCGGGGAACCCGGCGTGGAAGAGCGACTCATGCGACCGCCTCACCCGCGTCGTTCGTCTGCGCCGTCGGCGTACGCCCGGTCATGCCAGTTCCTCCCGGATCCTGATCCGGCTCGCCACCAGGCGCGGGTCGCGCAGCTCGGCGGCCGGCTCCCGGGTGCGTCGCCAGTCCGTCAGCGCGGTCCGGATGACCATGCGCGCCGGCCGGTCCGGGTCGACGTACCGGAAGATGAACGAGGTGGTCACGATGGCCAGCGAGATCTCCCAGGCGGGGAAGAGCTCCACCTGCAGCGTGAACAGCCAGTGGATGAACATGTAGAGGGGTACGAGCAGCATGAACAGGCCGTACTGGGCGTACGGCAGGTGGACGGGAAGGGTGTACCCGGGCGGCCCGAGATAGACGAGACGAGCCCGGTAGATGTCGTCGTCGGTGCGCAGCCGCATGGTCGCCCGCGCCTATTCGAAGATCAGCTTGATCAGGTAGTCACCGACGAAGAAGAGTGTGGCCGCGCCGGCGATGAAGGCCAGGCCGATGATGGCGATGGCCGAGCTGGTCAGCACCTTCGAGATCTCGCCCCGGCTGGCGCGCCCGATGAAGATGACGCCGAGCACGGCGAGCAGGATCGGGGCGATCTTGCTGGCGAAGAAGCTGACGACACCGCTGGTGTCGATGCCCTTGGGGGCCGGCTCGGCGAGTGGAGTCGACGCCAGGGTGTGGAGCGCGTGGTCGACGGCGGTAGACGCCGTCGCCAGGAGCTCGATGGCGATCACTGAAACCTCCCCATGTCGCGGCCGGCGGCGCCGCGGTGGTGCAGTAGAAGCCTGGCGGGATGGTGCTCTCTAGGGCAGCGCTGGCGACCCTCTGTTCGTCACCCACCACGGAGAGTGGTGAGCTTTGGGGGGATTTTTCCCGCTTCGGCCCTCCCTCCAGGCTTCGCCATCTCAATGCTGGGCAATTCCAAAGCGTACGGCCCGGCCCCCTTTGCGACAACCCGCGAAGACTCGATCCGAAGCGGCCCGGACGACCGATCGTACACCTGTTCCAATCCGCATGTCAGGGGCGCTGCCGACGGGGGCCCGCCGGTCGCCGGAAGGCCTGCCGGGGAACGGTAGTGTCGGGTGGTGACCGATCTGGTGCGGGCGCGGTTCCCGGTGGTGATGGGCGTCCTCAACGTGACCCCCGACTCCTTTTCCGACGGCGGCAGATACGCCGACCTGGACGCTGCCGTCGGACACGGAGTGCGACTGCGGGCGGACGGCGCGGACCTGATCGACGTGGGGGGCGAGTCCACCCGTCCGGGCGCGGACCGGGTCGACGCGGAGACCGAGACCGCCCGGGTGCTCCCGGTGATCCGCGAGCTGGCCGCCGCCGGCATCCCGGTCAGCATCGACACCAGTCGCGCCCGGGTGGCGGAGGCGGCCCTCGCCGCGGGCGCCGACGTGGTCAACGACGTCTCCGGCGGCCTCGCCGACCCGGACATGGCCCGGGTGGTCCGGGACGCGGGCTGCCCCTGGGTGCTCATGCACTGGCGCGGCCACTCGCGGCAGATGCGGGACCTGGCCCGCTACACCGATGTGGTGGCCGACGTCCGGGCCGAGCTGGGCCAGCGGATCGACGACGCCCTCGCCGCCGGGGTGGCGGCCGAGAAGATCATCATCGATCCGGGCCTCGGTTTCGCGAAGACCGCCACGCACAACTGGGAGCTCAGCGCCCGCCTGCCCGAGCTGCTCGACCTCGGTTTCCCGCTGCTCTTCGGGGCCAGCCGCAAGTCCTACCTGGGCCGGCTGCTCGCCGACGCCGACGGCAACCCCCGGCCCACCTCCGGCCGGGAGGCGGCCACCATCGCCACCAGCCTGCTCGCCGTGGCGGCCGGCGCCTGGGGGGTACGTGTGCACGACGTCCGCGGCACCGCCGACGCGCTCGCCGTGTGGCGGGCCACCGGCAGCCCGCGCCTGGTGCCGGGCGCGACGACCGCCGGCCGGGCCGAACCGGCGACCGCCGCCGGGGCGGGCGCCGCGAACGAAGGGGAGCGATGACCGACCGGATCGAGCTGACCGGCCTGCGCGCGCACGGCCGGCACGGCGTCTACGACTTCGAGCGCGCCCAGGGACAGGAGTTCGTGGTCGACGCGGTGCTCGAACTCGACCTCGCCCCGGCCGCCCGCTCCGACCAGGTGACCGACACCGTGCACTACGGCGAACTGGCCGAGAAGCTGGTCGCGGTGCTCACCGGTGAGCCGGTCAACCTGATCGAGACGCTCGCCGACCGACTGCTCGCGGTCTGCCTGGCCGAGCCGCTGGTCGCCGCGGCCACGGTCACGGTGCACAAGCCCGAGGCCCCGATCCCGCACACCTTCCGGGACGTGGCCGTGACCATGCGGCGTACCCGGTGAGCCGGGCCGTGCTGTCGATCGGCAGCAATCTGGGCGACCGGCTCGCCCACCTGCGGGCGGCGGTCGCCGGGTTCGGCGACACGGTGCTGGTGGTCTCCGGCGTCTACGAGACTCCACCGTGGGGGGACGCGGACCAGCCGGCGTACCTGAACGCCGCGGTGCTGGTCGCGGACCCGGCGGCCGGCCCGCGCGACTGGCTGGCGCGGGCCCGGGCCGCCGAGGCGGCGGCCGGTCGGACCCGCGACCCGCAGCGGCGCTACGGGCCCCGCACCCTCGACGTCGACGTCATCGCGGTCTGGGACGACACCGGTGAGCCGGTGCTCAGCGACGATCCGGACCTGACCCTCCCGCACCCGCGGGCCCACCTGCGCGCCTTCGTGCTGCGCCCGTGGATCGACATCGAACCGCACGGCCGGCTGCCCGGCCACGGCTGGCTGACCGACCTGCTCAACGCCGAGCCGCTGGCCGGGGACGCCCTGGAACTCAGCCCCCGGCCCGATCTGACGTTAGAGTCGGACGCATGAGCCAGGCGCAGTCCCCGCGTGATCCCCATCAGTTCCGGATGGGCCCCACGCGGATCTCCACGCTGGTGGTGGCCGGCCTGGCCGCCGCCGCCCTGGCCTGGCTGCTGATCAGCAGCTTCTACTACGACGTGACCCCCCGGCTGCCGTGGCTGCCCGTGGTCACGCTGGCCGGTCTCGCCGTGCTGGAGGGGTACGCGGCGGTCAACACCCGCGGCCGGATCGAGCGCCGCCCCGGCCGGGACCCGGTGAACCCGCTGCTGGTCGCCCGGTTCGTGGTGCTGGCCAAGGCGTCCGCGCTGGCCGGGGCGATCTTCGCCGGCTTCTACGCCGGCCTGACCGCCTGGCTCTTCGTGGAGCGGACCCACGCCGCCATGGGCGATCGGCCGGCCGGCGGCGCCGGGCTGCTCGCCTCGCTGGCGCTGGTCGCCGCGGCCCTCTGGCTGGAGCGGTCCTGCCGGGTTCCCGAGCAGGAGGACGACGAGGACCGGGAGCCCGGCGACCGGGAGACCCCGCGCGGCCGCCTCTGATCAGGGGTTCCCAGTACCCGCGCCCGCAGGTACCGTCCCTGGCGACCGGAGAGCAACGGCCGCCGCCGGTCCGCCCGCAGGTCGGACCTGGACGGCCGCCGACGTGGGAGGCGCGGCCAGGGGGTACGACGAGACGGGCCGGGATGCGCCGACGGAGGCGTCCTCCGGGGTGCCCGCCGCCGTGTTGGAGAACGTCTTCGACGACCCGTCGCACGGCGAGCCCGGCCGGGACCGGATCGCGGTCCACGTGGTCTGGGAGCTGGTGCTGCTGATCGGCCTGGCCGTGGCCGGGTGGCTGCTCTGGCGGGAGAACCCGGACGCGCTGCGCGGCACCGGGCTCAAGTCGCTCCTGGTCGACGTCGCGGGGCTCGGCCTGCTCGTTCTCGCCGCCGGGCTGAGCCTGCGCGCCGCCGCGGTGAATCTCGCCATCGGCCCGGTCGCGGTGGCCGCCGCCCTGCACTTCGCCGAACAGGGCGACCAGGGCGTCCGCGAGGCGCTGCTGCCGGCGCTGGTGGTGGCCGCGCTCGGCGGGCTGGCCCTCGGCCTGACCGTGGTGGTGCTGCACGTGCCCGGCTGGGCGGCGAGCCTGGCCGGCGCGGCCGGGGTGATCGTGTACATCGAGCGGCGTACCACGCCGGTCGTCGTGCAGGGCGGGTACGACCCACGACGCACCGCCATCTACCTGTTCCTCGGCTTCGCCGCGGTGGCCGTCCTCGGTGGGCTCCTCGGCGCCATCAAGCCCGTCCGGCGACTGGTCGGCCGGTACCGGCCGGTCGCCGATCCGGCCCGCCGCCGGGGTGTGGTCGCCGCCGGGGTGACCGCGCTTGCCCTGGCCGCGTCGACCGTCCTGGCCATGCTGGGTGGCGTGTTGATCGCCGCCAACGGGTCCGGACCGGTGGTTCCGGAACCCGGGCTGGACTGGACCGTGCTCGCGGTCGGCACCGTGCTGCTCGCCGGCACCAGCGCGTACGGGCGCAGGGGCGGGATCTTCGGGGCGCTGTTCGCGGTCGGCCTGGTCGAGGTCTTCCTGAGCTGGGCGGCGGCCCGGGGCTGGACGATCAGCCGGTGGGCCGTCGGCGGGGCGACGCTCGGTGCCGGCCTGCTGGTCACCCGACTGGTCGAGGCGCTGGGCCGGCCGCGCCAGGCCGGCCTGGCCCAGGTCGGCCCGGCCGGCGACGGCACGATCAGCACCGGCTGGGCGCTGACCCCTTCGCCGGAGCCGGCCGACACCTGGCCCTCGGTGCTCCCGGTGCGGACCACCGATACCACGGTGGACGCCTGGGAGGCGCCCCGCTGGGAGAACGACCCGCGCCGGTGGGACACCGACGAGCGGTGATCCCGGCGCGTCGCGTCTGGCGGGCCGGAGCTGATCTCGCCGGTTAGGCTCGGCGGCATGACCGAAACTCCTGCCCCCGGCGGCCGCACCTTCGACGAGCTCGACAAGCTCTCCACCGAGGAACTGCGCGAGCAGGCGTTCCACCTGGCCTGGCGCCGCCGCGACCTGGGCTTCTTCTGGTCCGTGCTGCGGCACCTGCCGAACGCGGACGAGGCGGCGGCGCTGGACGGCGCCGTCAACTCAGTGGGGCCGACCATCGACGAGTGGAACGCCCTGTGGCGGGAGCTGACCGGCCACGGTTACGAGGAGAGCGCCCCGGTGCTGCGGGCCGCCTTCATCGACTACCTGATGAAGCACTGACCACCGGATGGCCGCCCGCAAGCCGGCGGTGGCGCGTACGCGCAGGTTTGCCCGGCGCGGTGAGCCGGGAACTGACCGCCCCATGGCCCTCACCAACCGCCCGCGCACGGTCAGCGGGTACGGCACCGCCGCCGGCACCGGCACCCTGGCCGCGTTTCTGCTCGTCGCGGTCTGTGGCAGCCCGCTCTACGTCGGCTGGGTGCAGGACACCGACCCGGACGGGGCGGGCGGCTGGTTCCTGCGGCTGCTCGCCTGGCCGGCCTGGCGGCGGCACGCGGAGGACCCGTCGCAGGGGGTGCTGGCCACCGACCTGCGGGCCATCCTGCTGCTGATCCTGGCCGCCACGCTGCTCTACCTGCTGCCCGCCGCCCAGGTGGCCCGGGTCCAGGCCTCCGGCAGCCAGTTCTTCTCCGGCTGGGCGGCGTACGCCCTGGCCGGCGGCTTCGCCGCCCTGCTGTCCGCGCTGCTCGGGCCGGGTGGCTCGCTGCTCGCCGCGTTCCAGGCCACCGGCACCGGCGTCACCTACGGCTTCTTCGCCGGCTGGATCATCGGGCTGGCCAGCCTGGGTGGCCGGGCCTGACCCGGCTCAGTCGACGACCCCGAGCGCCAGCACCCGGGCCCGGCTGAGCACCCCGACCGGCCGCCCCTCCTCGGTCACCAGGGCGTGCTCGGCGGCCGAGGTGAGCAGCGCGCCCAGGGCGTCGTACGCCGAGCTGCCCAGCGGAACCGCCGGCAGGCCGGGCGCGCCGTCGGCGGGGAGCGGGTCGAGCACGTCCCGGGTCACCGGGGTGACCGCGAGCCGGCGGATGCCCCGGTCCGCGCCGACGAATTCGCGCACGAACGGCGAGGCGGGCGATCCGAGCAGGGCGGCCGGGGTGTCGTACTGCTCCAGCCGGCCACCCTCGGAGAGCACCGCGATCCGGTCGCCCAGCCGGACCGCCTCGTCCAGGTCGTGGGTGACCAGGACGATCGTCTTGCGGACCTCGGCCTGCAGGCGGAGGAACTCCTCCTGGAGCCGGGTCCGGACGATCGGGTCGACGGCGGAGAACGGCTCGTCCATCAGCAGCACCACCGGGTCGGCGGCGAGCGCCCGGGCCACCCCGACCCGCTGCCGCTGGCCGCCGGAGAGTTCGTGCGGGTAGCGGCGGCCGAACTGCGCCGGGTCGAGGCCGACCAGCTCCAGCAGCTCGGTCACCCGTTCCCGGGTCCGTTCGCGGGGCCAGCCGAGCAGCCCGGGCACGGTCGCCACGTTGGTGGCGACCGTCTGGTGCGGGAAGAGACCGACGTTCTGGATGACGTACCCGATCCGGCGGCGCAGCGCGACCGGGTCGACCTCGGTGACGTCGTCGTCGCCGAGCAGGATCCGGCCGTGGGTCGGCTCGATCAACCGGTTGATCATGCGCAGCACGGTGGACTTGCCGCAGCCCGACGGGCCGATCAGCACGACCAGCTCCCCGGCCTTGACCTCCAGGCTCAGCTCGCGTACCGCCTCCGTCCCGTCCGGATAGCGCTTGCCGATGCGGTCGAGGGTGATCGAGGCCGCGCCGTGTCCGGTGGTCGATCCCGGGGTAACGTCCACGTGTGTCCCTCCAGCTGAGCTACCGGGCCGCGCCCGGTAACCCGTGGTTCTCCTGGCAGTACGTGCGGGACAACTCTGACACGATCCTCGCGGCGCTGCGCGACCACACCTGGCTCACCGCCCGGGCCGTGCTGATCGCGGCCCTGGTGGCGTTGCCGCTCGCGGTAGCCGCCTACTGGTTCCGGTCGCTGGCCGGGCCGGTGCTGGCGGTGACCGGGGTGCTCTACACGATCCCGTCGCTGGCGCTCTTCGCCTTCCTCGGCCCGTACCTGGGCATCGGGGCGGTGACCGTGCTCAGCGTGGTCGTGCTGTACGCGCTGCTGGTGATCGTCCGCAACGCGCTGGCCGGGCTCAACCAGGTGCCGCCCGAGGTCCGTGAGGCCGCCGAGGGGATGGGGTACGGCCGCTGGGCCCGCCTGTTCCGGATCGAGCTGCCGTTGGCCCTGCCCGGCATCCTCACCGGCCTCCGGCTCGCCACCGTCTCGACGGTCGCCCTGGTCACCGTCGGCGTGGTGGTCGGGCGCGGCGGCCTCGGTCAGCTCATCTTCGCCGGCTTCCAGAACAACTTCTACAAGGCGGAGATCATGACCGGCACCGTGCTCTGCGTGCTGCTGGCGCTGGTGCTGGACCTGGTGCTGGCCGGGGTGGGCCGGCTGCTCACCCCCTGGCTCCGCCGGCGGCCCTCGTGAGCGCGAGGAGTGCAGCGGAGCGGAGCCCCGCAGCCGCGAACGAAAGGCCGGCAGGGTGAATCACATCGGGGACGCCGTGGTCTGGCTGAACGACCCGCTGAACTGGACCAATCCGGGCGGCATCCTGGACCGGCTCGGCGAGCACCTCACCATCTCCGCGTTGGCCGTGCTGCTCGGCTGCCTGGTGGCCTGGCCGATCGGGCTCTGGCTCGGGCACAGCGGCCGGGGTGGCGGCGGCGTGCTGCTGGTCTCCAATGTGACCCTGGCGGTGCCCACGCTGGCGCTGCTGACCATCCTGCCGCTGACCTTCCTCGGCTTCGGCCGGCCGGCGGTGGTGGTCGCGCTCGCGGTGTTCGCGGTGCCGCCGCTGCTGGCCAACGCGTACACCGGGGTGCGGCAGGCCGACCCCGAGGCCCGGGACGCGGCGCGGGGCATGGGGCTCTCCGGCGGACAGCTGCTGCGCCGGGTGGAGCTGCCGCTCGCGGTGCCGTACCTGGCGGCCGGTTTCCGCACGGCCGCGGTGCAGGTGGTCGCCACCGCGGCCCTCGCCTCGTTCGTCAACGGCGGCGGGCTCGGGCAGATCATCCGGGCCGGCTTCGGGCTGGACATCGCGGCCGGGGGTGGGCAGATCATCGCCGGCGGGGTGCTGGTGGCCGGGTTGGCGCTGCTGGTCGAGGGAGTGCTGGCGCTGGTGGAGCGGGTGGTCACACCGCGCCCGCTGCGCCGCGTACGGCGGGCCGCGAACCGCCGCGCGGCGGACGCCACGGCCGGCGGCTGACCCGTACCGTCGGCGCCGGGTGACGATCCGGTGACGAAAGTCGCTCGGAGTTTGTCGGTCCGGCCTGGAGGATATTGGCTGGAACTCGCGGGCGGCCGACCGGATCGCCCGTCGGACACGCGGCCGGCCCGACCTGGGTCGCGCCGGGACACGGAAGGCGGGCACCTGATGCTTGCACGTTCACGGCTGGCCGTCGGCGCGCTCGGCGCCGTCGCCGCGGCGGGGCTGCTCACCGGCTGCGGTGGCGCGGGC
>NZ_JBSGJR010000058.1:0-19627 GCF_053605645.1 Micromonospora sp. NPDC003776 | reverse complement strand
GGGCACCCGGGGACCCGCTCCGGCGCGGCCGGTGGGCCGGGCGTCGGCGGCGACCCCGGCGGCGGTCCGGTGGGGCTGGTCGGGGGTGACGGGTGACATCGCGTTCTACTCTGGCACGCCGCGCCCGTGGGGGCAGTCCGATACCGCCTCCGGACCTCGGCGAGTTCCCTGATCCACCGGCTCGTCAGGTCCGATCCGGTTTAGCCTCGGCGCAGGGCGCGACCTTTCCTGTCGCGGCACCGACCGCTCGGAGGAAGCCGTGAACGCTCCGTATCCACCGCCGCCACCGCCGCCTGCGGCCGGGCGCGACCGCACCACTCTGTGGGGCGTCCTGGGGATCATCTTCGGCCTGCTCTGCTGCGGCATCCTGGGCATCGTCTTCGGCTACCTGTCGATCCGGGACGCCCGTCGCTTCGGAAAGTCCCCGCTGCTCGGCTGGTTGGCGATCGCGTTCGGCATCATCAACATCATCGCCAGCGCGGTCGTCCGGGCGCGGGGCAGCTACTACTACCCGTACTGGTACCGCTGACGGAAGGAGGGGGCCGACCGGATCCGGTCGACCCCCTCCGCACGTCGTACCACCGCTCAGCGGTTGGACATGATCTCCCGCATGAGCTTGGCGGTCTCGGTCGGGGTCTTGCCGACCTTGACGCCGACCGCCTCCAGCGCCGCCTTCTTGGCGTCGGCGGTGCCCGCCGAGCCGGAGATGATCGCGCCGGCGTGGCCCATCGTCTTGCCGGGCGGAGCGGTGAAGCCGGCGATGTAGCCGACCACCGGCTTGGTGACGTTGGCCTTGATGAACTCGGCCGCGCGCTCCTCGGCGTCGCCGCCGATCTCACCGATCATCACGATGGCGTCGGTCTCCGGGTCGGCCTCGAACGCGGCCAGCGCGTCGATGTGGGTCGTCCCGATGATCGGGTCGCCGCCGATGCCGACGCAGGTCGAGAAGCCGATGTCCCGCAGCTCGTACATCATCTGGTAGGTCAGCGTGCCGCTCTTGCTGACCAGGCCGATCCGGCCGCTGCCGGTGATGTCGGCCGGGATGATGCCGGCGTTGGAGGCGCCCGGCGAGGCGATGCCCGGGCAGTTCGGGCCGATGATCCGGGTCCGCTCACCCTTCGACACGTTGTACGCCCAGAACGCGGCGGTGTCGTGCACCGGCACGCCCTCGGTGATCACCACGGCCAGGTCGATGCCGGCGTCGATCGCCTCGACCACGGCAGCCTTGGTGAACTGCGGCGGCACGAAGATGACCGTGACATCCGCCCCGGTCTCCTTCATCGCGTCCGCGACGGTGGCGAAGACCGGCAGCTCGGTGCCGTCGAAGTCGACCGTCTGGCCCGCCTTGCGCGGGTTGACGCCGCCGACCACGTTGGTGCCGGCGGCGAGCATCCGCCGGGTGTGCTTGGAACCCTCGGAACCGGTCATCCCCTGCACGATGACCTTGGAGTCCTTGGTCAGCCAGATAGCCATTGTCAGACCCCCGCAGCTGCCAGCTCGGCGGCCCGCTCGGCCGCGCCGTCCATGGTGTCGACCCGCTGGATCAGCGGGTTGTTCGCGCCGTCGAGGATCGCCCGGCCGGCCTCGGCGTTGTTGCCGTCGAGGCGGACGACGAGCGGCTTGGTGGCCTTCTCGCCCCGCTGCTCCAGCAGCGCCAGCGCCTGCACGATGCCGTTGGCGACCGCGTCGCAGGCGGTGATGCCGCCGAAGACGTTGACGAAGACGCTCTTCACCGACGGGTCGGAGAGGACGATCTCCAGGCCGTTCGCCATCACCTCGGCGCTCGCGCCGCCGCCGATGTCGAGGAAGTTGGCCGGCTTGACGCCACCGTGCCGCTCCCCCGCGTACGCGACCACGTCGAGGGTGGACATGACCAGGCCCGCGCCGTTGCCGATGATGCCGACCTCGCCGTCGAGCTTGACGTAGTTGAGGTCCTTCTCCTTGGCGGCCTGCTCCAGCGGATCCACCGACGCCTGGTCGACCAGGGCCTCGTGGTCCGGGTGCCGGAACGCGGCGTTCTCGTCGAGGGTGACCTTGGCGTCCAGCAGCAGCAGCTTGCCGTCCTTGGTGGTGGCCAGCGGGTTCACCTCGACCAGCGTGGCGTCCTCGGCGACGAACGCCTGCCACAGCTTGACCGCGACCTCGACCACCTGGTCGGCGACCTCGGCCGGGAAGCCGGCCGCGGCCACGATCTCGCGGGCCTTGGCCTCGTCCACGCCGGTGTTGGCGTCGATCGGGGCCTTGACGACCTTCTCGGGGGTCTCGGCGGCGACCTGCTCGATGTCCATGCCGCCGGCCACGCTGGCGATGCAGAGGAAGGTGCGGTTCGCCCGGTCGAGCAGGTACGAGAAGTAGTACTCCTCGGCCACGTCGGCGGTCACCGTGATCATGACCTTGTGGACCGTGTGACCCTTGATGTCCATGCCGAGGATGTCGGTGGCGCGAGCCACCGTCTCCTCCGCGCCCTCGGCCAGCTTCACGCCACCGGCCTTGCCGCGGCCGCCGACCTTCACCTGCGCCTTGACGACCACCCGGCCGCCGAGGCGCTCGGCGATCGCGCGGGCCTCCTCCGGGGTAGTGGCGACGCCGCCGGCGAGCACGGGCAAGCCGTGCCGCTCGAACAGGTCCCGCCCCTGGTACTCGTACAGGTCCACGATTGCGCGTCCCGTCCCGTCTCCGCGGCGCGCCGTCGCGCCGCCACCAGCGTTGGAAAATCAGTTTGACGCCTGTCATCAGATGAGACAGGTCATTTGCCGCAGCCTAACGAGATGGGAACCAGCGGCAACCGAGCGGGTGCGTGGTGTGCGGTAATGCACAACCGCCGACGGCTCCGGCTCACCCGACCCGGCAGCGACCGGCTGAGTAGCCGACGACCGCCCGCATGATCTCCTCCTCAGGCCGGTCCGCGAAGTTGACCGTCGCGGCAAAGCCGGTGCCGAAGAAGGCCTGCTGCAGGCCCGAGTCGAACGCGGTGTAGACACCCAGGCCGGAGCCGACCCGCGGGTCGCGCGGCTTCACGCAGACCATCTTCTCCAGCGCCCAACGCCGCAGGTAGATGCGGTCGATCGCTGCCCAGGGCAGCCAGATCGCCTGCCCACGGGTGGGCCGGGTCTTGATCCAGAGCCCGTCCGGCCCGACCGCGAGCACCGGGCCGCCGGAGGTGATCAACCAGAGCTGGAAACTCAGCAGCAGCGCGAACAGCAGCATGAACGCCGGGATGACGAGCAGCACCACCGGCTCGGTGTCGCCGGCGGAAACCGCCGCCCCGAGCGGGCAGGCCATCACCAGGCCGATGAAGAGGAGCATCAACACGAAGAGCAGGGCTCGCTTGCCCACGCTCTGCCGGAGCACGAACGGCAGATCCTCCGGGATCCGCTTGGCCGTCACGGCCGCGGGCCCCGCCCCACCGGGGTACGCCGCTCCGGGGTATGCCGCCCCACCGGGGTATGCGGCCCCGCCCGGGTACGCCGGCCCGCCCGGGTACGCCGGCTGCGGCGGCATAGCCGGGCCGGTCGGCGGCTGGCCCGGCCAGCCGGGGTGCTGCGACGGCGCCGGCCAACCCGGGCCGGGCTGCTCCTGAGCCGGTGGGCCCGACCAGGCGGTGCCGGCCTGGCCGCCCACGCCGGGGTGCTGGACCGGCTGGCCCGACCAGGCTGTACCGGGCTGCTGCGCCGGCCATCCGGCGCCGCCCTGCTGCGTGGACCGATCCGGCTGCGGCTGGGCCCCGCTCTCCGTTGACGGCTCCCCGTCGCCGGGGCGGGGGGACGGGGACGACGGCTGGGTCACGGCGGGCTCCCGGCGGGATCGTCGACCGCGGACGCGGTACGGGCAGCCACACCATACGGCCCCGCCCCACGCCTCGCGGTCCGCAAACAAGCCCGCTGCCCTGACCCCAGCCCGTCCGGAGGCGACAACTTCCGGGAAATAGTGGCCTCGGCGAGCCGGGAAGCGACAACTTCCCCGAAATTGCGGCCTCCGCCCCACGCCTCGCGATCCGCAAGCAAGCCCGCTGCCCTGATCCCGGCTCGTCAGGAGTCGCACCTTCAGGGAAGTGGTGTTCTCACCGCGGCGGGAAGACCTTCGCGCTGGCCGGAAGCGGTGGAGAGCTTCCCGGAGCGGTCGGCGCCGGGGCGGGCGGGTTCAGCCGTACGAGGGATGTTGAGGAGGGGGCGTAACCCCCACCTGGGGGCGTCGTTGAGTCTGATGTCGGAGCGCTGATCGGCGCGACGACGAAACGGCCGATGCCCTGTCGGTCGAGGGGTGGCGGCGGGGCATCGTGCATAGAGGGGCCGGGCGTGTGAGGGGTGCGTCCGGCCCCTCCCCCTGTCCGGGTACCGCCCGCGGCCGGTCAGGCGACCGGCTGGGCGATGTTCTCCCGGACCCACTCCACGATCGCCTGGGTGGTCGCACCCGGGGTGAAGATCTTGGCGACGCCGAGCCGCTCCAACTCCGGGATGTCGGCGTCCGGGATGATGCCCCCGCCGAAGACCACCACGTCGGCGGCGTCGCGCTCGGCGAGCAGCTCCATCACCCGCTTGAAGAGGGTCATGTGCGCGCCGGAGAGAACGGACAGACCGACGGCGTCGGCGTCCTCCTGGATCGCGGTCTCCACGATCTGCTCCGGCGTCTGGTGCAGGCCGGTGTAGATGACCTCCATGCCGGCGTCCCGCAGGGCGCGCGCGACCACCTTCGCGCCCCGGTCGTGGCCGTCCAGGCCGGGCTTCGCGACGACGACCCGGATACGAGAGCTCATCAGCGCACACCTTTCACCGGCTAGGGCACTCCTCACCTGAACGAACGGTAACCCGGCCGCCCGGGAGCCGGAAACCCGGGCTGCACCCCTAGCCCGGCCGACCTTGATCGACTCGGCTCGGCGCAACCGGGGGCATCCGACGCCGGCGATACCGCGACCTGCCGCAGACGGAGTGGATCAAAGGCCACGGGAGGGAGCGGATCACAGGCCACGAGACGGAGTGGATCACTCGCGACGGACGGAGTGGATCGACGAGCCGGAGGGCCGGCGCGGCGCGTGGTGATCCAATAGCGGCGAACGCGGCGCACCGGAAGCCGGACGCCTCCGCCGAACGGTCACTGTCCGCGACGAACGGGCAGGTACCAGGCCAGCCAACTGGGGGCACGAGCCATGACAAGAGCGGACGGAAAGGGACAGAAAGAAACGCCAATTCGGCGCTTCGGCTTGTGACGGGAGTGGCGGTTGGCTAACGTGTCCACGGTTGTCATCAGGTCCACGGACGGGTGACGACGCGGCCACCGGACCTTCGACGAAGCTTCACCGAACGGTTCGAGGTCGCATCGGATCCCCGACAACGGAGGGTGTGCGTGCGCCAGCGCCTGTCGTCTGAGCCCGATAGATATCGCGGTCGCCGCCGCGTACCCACCCCCCCGCGGAGCCGCTACGCCGCGGTCGTGACCACCGCCTTCGTGGGGGCCGGTCTCGTCGCCCTCGGCGCGAACGCCCTCCCGGACGCCAAGAGCGTCAGCCCGTCGGTCCTCGACGAGCTCAAGCAGGCCTCGGTCACCAGCCAGGACGCGGCGGACCGGGGTAACTCCGCCGATCGCGCCACTCGTGACAGCCGCGCCGACAAGGCGTCGACCGAGCAGGACGTCTGGCTCCTGCCGCTGCACGGCTACGACTTCAACTCGCCCTACGGCATGCGCTGGGGCAAGCTGCACACCGGAATCGACCTGGTCGCCCCGGAGGGCACCCCGTACGTGGCGATGCACGACGGCACGGTCACCAAGGCCGGCTGGTTCGGCGGCTACGGCTACGCCGTGATCGTTCAGCACTCGGACGGCAGCGAGGCCATCTACGGCCACTCCTCGGCGGTCACCGTCAAGGAGGGCCAGCAGGTCAAGGCGGGCGACCAGCTCGGCCTGGTCGGCAACACCGGTCACTCGTACGGCTCCCACCTGCATCTGGAGATCCATGTCAACGGGCAGCCGCTGGACCCGGTGCCGTGGCTCGCGGATCGCGGAGTGGACATCAAGCTGCAAGTCGAGGCAATCTACGCCGAGGTAGCCGCTTCCTGACGCTGCGTATCGCCCATTGACCGCCCGGATCAGCCGATCCGGGCGGTTTTCGTTGCAGCAAAGTCTGCCGGGTCACAGTCGCGAATGTGAGCGGCGACACATCCGCACATGATCCTTTTACCGCGCAAAAGCCGCGTCCCGGCAGGAAGAAGGCCGCGCGGGGCTGTCGGGCCGCCCGCCGACCCGGTGCCAGTACCCGCGGCACCCCCGGCCGACACCAGTATTTCGAGGTCACGTGCCCCCTCGACTGATGAAGGTCCCCGTGCAGGAAGACAGCTCCATCCAGAACGAGAACACTCCGGACGCCCCCGCCCGGCACCGGCGCAAGCGCCCGGTCCGGCGCACCACATACCTCGTCATCGGCGCGGCCGCCCTGGTCGGCCTCGGTGTCGGCGGCGTCTCCGTCGCCACCACCGGCCACGGCACCCCGACCCCGGCCGCCGTGGACTTCGACGCCCAGGCCCGCGCCGAGGCCGCCGACCGCGCCGACCGCTCGGTCCGCGAGTCGACCGCGCCGGTCACCCCGTCCGCCACCCCGGTCAGCCCGTCGCCAAGCCCCACGAAGGCGAGCCCGAAGCCGACGAGGACCGCCACGGCGAAGCCGAAGCCGAAGCCCACCAGCAAGCCCAAGCCCACCTGGGTGATCCCGATGAAGGGCGCCGAGATCACCTCGTGCTTCGGCCAGCGGTGGGGCACCCTGCACGCCGGGATCGACTTCGCGATGCCGGCCGGCACCCCGATCCACGCCGCTGCGGCGGGCACCGTGGTGAAGGCCGGTGACGCCGGCGACGGCTACGGCAACTCGGTCTTCATCGACCACCACAACGGCTACCTGACCCACTACGGGCACCAGAGCCGCCTCATCGTCAGCGTCGGCGACAAGGTGAGCGCCGGCCAGGTCATCGGCTACGAGGGCGCCACCGGCGACGCCACCGGCCCGCACCTGCACTTCGAGGTGCACAAGGGCGCGATGTGGAACCAGATCGACCCGGCGCCGTTCCTGCGCGCCCGGGGCATCGACGTGGCCTGCTGAGGGCCACGGCACGAGGAGAGGCCCGGTCCGGCATCCGCCGGGCCGGGCCTCATCGTCGCTCAGAGCTTGTCGATCGGGGCGTGCCGGAGCACCAGCCACATCGTCTGGTCGCCGAAGTCGATCTGCGCCCGGGCCCCGGGGCCGTGCCCCTCAACGGCCAACACCCGGCCCAGGCCGTACCGCTGGTGGTTGACCCGGTCCCCCACCGAGACCTTGGGCGCCTGCTTCAGCTCGCTCGCCGTGGCCAGCCGGCTGCCGTCCACCCCGAGCCGCTTGGCGAGCTGCGCCGCCTTGGGCGTACCCCCGGTGAAGCCGCCACGCCCGCCGGGCGCGCGGTCCGCGCGGCCGCCGACGCCGCCGCCCCCGCCGGCCCACGAGGTGTACGACCCCTCGGTGCGCTCCCAACGGACCAGCTCCGGCGGCAACTCCTCCATGAAGCGCGACGGCGGGTTGTACGCCGGCGCTCCCCAGGCCGATCGGGTGACCGCCCGGGACAGGTAGAGCCGCTGGCGGGCCCGGGTGATGCCGACGTACGCCAGCCGGCGCTCCTCCTCCAGCTCCCGGGTGTCGCCGAGCGAGCGCAGGTGCGGGAAGACCCCGTCCTCCAGGCCGGTCAGGAAGACCACCGGGAACTCCAGGCCCTTCGCGGTGTGCAGGGTCATCAGGGTGACCACGCCCTGGTGGTCCGGGTCGTCGGTGGGCACCTGGTCGGCGTCGGCGACCAGGGCCACCTGCTCCAGGAAGCCGGCGAGGGTGGCCCGCTCGCCCTCGGCGCCCAGCGCCTCGATCCGCTCGGTGTACTCCCGGGCGACGCTGACCAGTTCCTGGAGGTTGTCCACCCGGCCGGCGTCCTGCGGGTCGAGGCTCTCCTCCAGCTCGCTGAGGTAGCCCGACCGGGTCAGCAGGGCCTCCAGCACATCCTCCGGGGTGCCGGTCTCGGCCAGCTCGCGCGCGGAGTCCAGCAGCGCGACGAAATCGGCGATGCCGTTGGCCGCCCGGGTGGAGATCCCTGGCGCGTCCTTGGCCCCGCGCAGCGCCGCGCCGAAGGAGATCCGGTCCCGGCTGGACAGCGCCTCCACACACGCCTCGGCGCGGTCGCCGATGCCACGGCGGGGCGTGTTGAGGATCCGGCGCAGGCTGACCGTGTCGTCGTCGTTGACCACCGCACGCAGGTAGGCCAGCGCGTCCCGGACCTCCTTGCGCTCGTAGAAGCGCACCCCGCCGACCACCTTGTACGGCAGGCCGACCCGGATGAACACCTCCTCGAAAACCCGGGACTGGGCGTTGGTGCGGTAGAAGACCGCCACGTCGCCGGGACGGGTGTCACCGGCGTCGACCAGCCGGTCGATCTCCCGGGCCACCCAGTCCGCCTCGGCGTGCTCGGTGTCCGCCACGTACCCGACGATCTGCTCCCCGGCGCCGGCGTCGCTCCACAGCCGCTTGGGCTTGCGGGAGGTGTTCCGGTCGATCACCGCGTTGGCCGCGTTGAGGATGGTCTGGGTGGAGCGGTAGTTCTGCTCCAGCAGGATCGTCCGGGCGTCGGTGAAGTCGCGCTCGAACTCCAGGATGTTGCGGATGGTCGCACCGCGGAACGCGTAGATCGACTGGTCGGCGTCACCCACCACGCAGAGCTCGGCCGGCGGGATCCCCTCGGTGCCCGAGACCAGCTCCTTGATCAGCACGTACTGGGCGTGGTTGGTGTCCTGGTACTCGTCGACCAGCACGTGCCGGAACCGCCGCCGGTAGCTCTCCGCGACGTGCGGGTGCGACTGGAGCAGGTGCACCGTCGTCATGATCAGGTCGTCGAAGTCCAGCGCGTGCGCCTCGCGCAGTCGCCGCTGGTAGAGCGTGTACGCCTCGGACAGGGCCCGCTCGTTGGGCCCCTTGGCCCGGGCCGCGAACTCCTCCGGGTCGACCAGCTCGTTCTTGAGGTTGGAGACCTGGGCGGCGAGGCCGCGCGCCGGGTAGCGCTTCGGGTCGAGGTCCAGCTCCCGGGCGACGAGCTGCATCAGTCGGCGGGAGTCGTCCGCGTCGTAGATCGAGAAGGTCGACTTCAGGCCGGCGTGCTCGTGCTCGGCGCGCAGGATCCGGACGCAGGCCGAGTGGAACGTCGACACCCACATCAGCCGGGCACGCGGGCCGACCAGGGCGGCCACCCGCTCCTTCATCTCGCCGGCGGCCTTGTTGGTGAAGGTGATCGCGATGATCTCGCCGGGGTGCACGTCCCGCGCGGCGAGCAGGTAGGCGATCCGGTTGGTCAGCACCCGGGTCTTGCCGGAGCCGGCGCCGGCCACGATCAGCAGCGGGGACCCGGCATGGGTGACCGCGTCCCGCTGAGGGCCGTTCAGCCCGTCGAGGAGGGCCTGGGGGCCCGGCCGGGCCGACGGCGCCGGGCCGCCCCGCCCCCGGTCGCGAGCGCCGCTCAGCGGGGCGGCGGCCGGTTCATGGCCGCCGGCCGGGTGGGAATCGGCACGGGAGCCGGGCCCGTGCGGCGGGCTCGGCTGGGGCTCCGGCGCGGGCGGGGACGCGGGGATGTCGAAGAGAGGATGCATCGCACGGCGAGTCTATGCCGCCGGCCGGACATCTCCGGTGCGCGCGGGGCCGGGAGGAACGGAAGGCGTCCCGTCCCACAGGTTGGCGGTTTCCTTGCGCCGGCCGCCCGCGGGTCGGCATACTCGACGACGTGTTCGAGCAGCGCTTCTACTTTTACTACGGCACCGGGAGTCCGGCAGCCGTAGGTCGCGCCTGAACACCAGACCTGCGAAAGCCCCGGGCTCGGAGAGCCCGGGGCTTTTTCGTCCCGGGATCCGGGCACCGGGCCCGAGACCCCGAGAGGGACGACGATGATGACTGACGTGGTGGAGTCCAGCGGCGGCCTGGCGCGGCACGACCGGCCGAACGGGGCGAACCCGACCGGGGCCGCGGCGGCCCGCACCGGCACCGCCGATTCGGCGGCCGCCGAGCGGATCGCCGAGATCAGGGAGCGGATCGACGAGATCGACCGCACCATCATCGCGCTCTGGCAGGAGCGGGCCGCGCTGTCCCAGGAGGTCGGGGCCACCCGGATGGCCTCCGGCGGCACCCGTCTGGTGCTCAGCCGGGAGCGGGAGATCCTGGAGCGGTTCCGCGAGGCGCTCGGCGCGGACGGCACGCAACTGGCACTGCTGCTGCTCCGGGCCGGCCGCGGCCCGCTGTGAGGGGCGCCGCCGGTCCCCGGGATCGCGGCCCTGAACCGGGCTCCCCGGATACGCCGAACCGCCTGCCGGCGTCGTGCTGACCTCGGCAGGCGGTTCGGGTTGGATCAGGCCACCTCGTGGGTGGGGACGATCTCCCGCGGCTTGGCGAAGTGGCAGGCGCTCGGGTGGTCCGAGCCCTGCCGGATCTGGAGCAGCGGCACCTCCTGGGCGCAGACGTCCTGCGCCTTCCAGCACCGGGTGCGGAACCGGCAGCCCGAGGGCGGGCTCACCGGGGAGGGGACGTCACCGCTGAGCCGGATGATCGCCTTGTTGTCCCGCAGCGTCGGGTCCGGCACCGGCACCGCCGACAGCAGCGCCTGGGTGTACGGGTGGGTCGGCCGCTCGTAGATCTCGTCCTCGCTGCCGATCTCCACCATCTTGCCCAGGTACATCACCGCGACCCGGTCGGACAGGTGGCGCACGACCGACAGGTCGTGGGCGATGAAGACGTACGACAGGCCGAACTCCGCCTGGAGCTTCTCCAGCAGGTTCATCACCTGCGCCTGGATCGACACGTCCAGCGCCGACACCGGCTCGTCACAGACGATGACCTCCGGCCGCAGGGCAAGCGCCCGGGCGATGCCGATGCGCTGCCGCTGACCACCGGAGAACTGGTGCGGGTACCGGTTGATGTGCTCCGGGTTGAGGCCGACCAGGTCGAGCAGCTCCTTGACCTTCCCGCGCCGGCTGCCCCGCGGGGCCACCTCGGGGTGGATCTCGAACGGCTCGCCGATCAGGTCACCGACCGTCATCCGCGGGTTCAGCGAGGTGTACGGGTCCTGCATCACCAGCTGGATCTGCCGGCGCAGGCGGCGCAGCGCCCCGCCGGAGAGCTTGGAGATGTCCTGGCCCTTGTAGAGCACCTGGCCGGAGGTCGGCCGCTCCAGGTTCATCAGGACCCGGGCCAGCGTCGACTTGCCGCAGCCGGACTCGCCCACCACGCCCAGCGTCTCGCCGCTCTTCAGCTCGAACGAGACGCCGTCGACCGCCTTGACGTGACCGATGGTCTTCTTGAACACGACACCCCGGGTCACGGGGTAGTGCTTGACCAGGTCACGGACCTCGATGATGTTCTCAGTCACGGTTCACGAGCTCCTCGGCGAAGTGGCAGGCGCTGGCCCGGGCGCGGCCGACCTGCAGCAGCGGGGGCACCTTCTCCCGGCACACCGGCTGCGCCATGGGGCAGCGCGGGTTGAACGGGCAGCCCGGCGGGATGTTCATCAGGTTCGGCGGGAGGCCCTTGATGGTGCGGAGCTCCTGCCCCTTCTCGTCCATCCGCGGGATCGAGTTGAGCAGGCCGAGGGTGTACGGGTGCGCCGGTTTGGCGTACAGGTCGTACACGTCGGCTTCCTCGACGATCCGGCCGGCGTACATGACCGCGATCCGGTCCGCGACGTCGGCGACCACGCCGAGGTCGTGGGTGATCAGGATCATGCCCATCTGCCGCTCCCGCTGGAGCTCGCCGAGCAGGTCCATGATCTGGGCCTGCACGGTCACGTCCAGCGCGGTGGTCGGCTCGTCCGCGATCAGCACCTCCGGGTCCAAGGCCAGCGACATCGCGATCATCGCGCGCTGCCGCATGCCGCCGGAGAACTGGTGCGGGTAGTTGCTGTACCGACCCTTGGCGTTGGGGATCTTCACCTGGTCGAGCATCTCGATCGCGCGCTTCTTGGCGTCCGCGCGGCTCATGCCACGCCGGATGCGGAACTGCTCGGCGATCTGGAAGCCGACGGTGAAAACCGGGTTGAGGGCGGAGAGCGAATCCTGGAAGATCATCGCAATGCCTTCACCCCGGATCCGGCGCCGCTGCTCGGCGGACATCTTGAGCATGTCCTTGCCGTGGAAGCGGACCTGCCCACCGGTGACGAAGCCGGGCGGGCTGTCCAGGATGCCCATGATGGTCTGCGCCGTGACGCTCTTGCCGGAGCCGGACTCGCCGAGCACGGCGAGGGTCTCCCCCGCGTCGACGTGGTACGTCACCCCGTTGATGACCTTGGCGACGCCGTCCCGGGTACGGAACTCCACCCGCAGGTCGTCGACCTCGAGCAGGCGGCCCGAGGGGCGGCCGGATCCGTCGGCGCCCGCGGCGGACTGCTCGGTCACGAGAATGTCGGACAACTCAGTTCCCCTATCGGAGCTTCGGGTCGAGGGCCTCGCGGACCGCCTCGCCGAGCATCACGAAGCTCAGCACGGCGGCGACGAGGAACGCGGAGGGGAAGAACAGCAGGAACGGCGAGACCCGGATGTAGTTCTGCGCCTCGCTGATCATGATGCCCCAGGACACCACGGGCGTCTTCAGGCCGATGCCCAGGAAGGACAGGGTGGCCTCGGCACCGATGAACGACCCGACCATGATCGTGCCGTAGACCAGCAGCGGGGCCAGGCAGTTCGGCAGCAGGTGCTTGAGGATGATCCGGCCGGTGCCGGCACCCAACGCCCGCGCGGCGACGATGTAGTCCGCCTCCTTGGTCGCCAGCACCGAGGAGCGCATCAGCCGCATGGTCACCGGCCAGCTCAGCACGGTGAGCGACATGATGACCAGACCCATGATCTGCCACTCACCGTTGTCCGTGCCCGCGCCGTTGAACGTGGTCAGGATGACGATCGAGCCGAGCACGAACGGCAGGCCGAAGAAGATGTCCGCGATGCGGGAGAGCAGCGCGTCCACCCAGCCACCACGGTAGCCGGCGATGATGCCCATCGCGCCACCGATCAGCAGGGTGCCGAGGGTGGAGAGCACGGCCACCAGGATCGAGGCGCGGGCGCCGTAGATCACCCGGGAGTACACGTCGCGGCCCTGCACGTCGTAGCCGAACCAGGCGTGCGCCGACGGCTCGACCCGGCTGCGCGACAGCGTGCCGTTGACCGCGTCGCCGGAGGTGAACAGCGACGGGAAGGCCGCCATCAGCAGGAACAGCAGGATGAACGCGGCCGAGATCCAGAAGAGCGGCTTGCGACGCAGGTCGAGCCAGGCGTCGCCGAGCAGGCCACGCGGCTTCTGCTGCTTCTGGGCGCTCTCCGGCAGGCCAGCGTTGGTGGGCGCGCCGGAACCGGCCTCGGTCGGCATGGTCGCGGGCGGCGTCGAGACGATCGACGCGGCGGTCGGGTCACTCATAGCGGATCCTCGGGTCCAGGGCGGCGTAGAGCAGGTCCACCAGCAGGTTCATGATCAGGTAGACGAGCACCAGCACCACCACGATGCCGACAACGGTAGCGCTCTGCTTCGTGACAATCGCTCGGAGCACCTGGCGGCCGATGCCGTTGATGCCGAAGATGCCCTCGGTGACGATCGCGCCACCCATCAGGGCGCCGAGGTCGGTGCCGAGCAGGGTGACGACCGGGATCAGCGAGTTGCGCAGCAGGTGCACGCCGACCACCCGGCGCATCGGGAGGCCCTTGGCGATGGCGGTGCGGACATAGTCGGCGCGGCGGTTCTCCGCGATGCTGGTCCGCGCCACCCGGGCGATGTACGCCATCGAGGCGCTGCCCAGCACGAAGCCAGGGAGGAGCAGCTCGTTGAAGGGCATTTCGTTGGAGACCGTCGGGCGGACGAGGCCCCACTTGACGCCGACCAGCCACTGGAGCACGAAGCCGATGACGAAGACCGGCAGCGCGATCAGGAAGAGGGTGGAGATCAGGACCAGGTTGTCCAGGAAGCCGTTACGCCGGAGACCGGTCAGCACGCCGGCGCCGAGACCGATGATGGCCTCGATGGCGAGTGCGACCACTGCCAGCTTCAGGGTGTTCGGGTACGACGTCGTGATGATGTCGCTGATCGCGCGACCACTGAACGTGGTGCCGAAATCACCCTGGAAAAGGTTCTTCATGTAGGTGGCGTACTGCACCCAGATCGAGTCGTCCAGGTGGTACTTCTCGGTCATCACTGCCACGTAGTTTTCCGGGCAGGGCCGATCGCCGCACTTACCGGCGAAGGGGTCTCCGGGTACCGACCAGACGAGCCAGTAGATCAGGAACGTCGTGCCGATGAACACCGGCACGAGTTGCAGCAGCCGTCTCAAGAGATAACGGCCCATGGGGTGGTCCTCCAGACAGGGGGCGCGTCGGACGGCCGACACGGATGGTGACAACGTGCGAGGGGTTTGTTGTACACCCCCTCGCGGAACGGCCCCGGGTCGGGCTCACCGGTAGGCGAGCCCGACCCGGGGTCAGACCGTTCGGATCAGAGCTCGACAGAGGTGATGTCAAGCTCGCCGACGTTGGACAGCTCCATCTTCTTGATCTTCTCCGAGTGGCCGGACTGCTGGCCACCGAAGTAGATCGGCATCGACGGGACGTCCTGGTCGATGATCTTGACAGCCTCAGCGAACTTCTTGTGCGACTCCTCGAGGCTGGGGGCCGCGGAGGCCTCCTTGGCGAGGGCGTCGACCTCCTTGTTGCTGTACAGGCCGTCGTTGGAGGAGCCACCGGTCACGTAGAGCGGGTTGATCCAGTTCTCCACGTCCGGGTAGTCCTGCTGCCAACCGGCACGGTAGGCACCGGTCATCTTGTGGGCGTTGATGTTCTGGCGGAAGACCGCGAAGGTCGGCACGCCAACGGCGACCGCGTCGATGCCCAGGTTGGTCTTGATCTGCTGGGCGACGGCCTCCATCCACTCCTTGTGGCTGGCGTCCGCGTTGTACGACAGGGTCAGCTTGCCCGTGAAGCCACCAGCCTCCTGCAGGAGCTGCTTGGCCTGGGTCGGGTCGAACTTGCAGGCGGTGCAGTTGCCCGGCTCGGCGCCCGGGGTCAGCGGGTTGGCCCAGCTGTCGGCCGGCTTGCGGTTACCGAAGAAGATCTTGTCGGTGATCTCCTGCCGGTTGATCGAGAGCGAGATCGCCCGACGCAGCTTCGGGTCCTGGAAGCGCTTGTCGTAGATCGGGAAGGCGATGATGCCCGTCGACGGGGTGGTCGAGGAGATCGCCCGGTCGCCCAGGTCGTTCTTCCACTTCTCGCCAGCCAGCGAGGAGACCGGAACCTGCTGCTGGAAGTCCAGGTTGCCCGACACCAGGTCGTTGTAGGCGGCGGTGTCGTCCTGGTAGATCTTGACGGTGACGTCCTTGATCTTCATCTTGTCGCGCAGGCTGTAGTCGTCGAAGCGGGTCAGCTTGATCTCGACGTCGTCCTGCCAGGAGACGAACTTCACCGGACCGTTACCGATCGGGTTCTTGCCGAACTTCACCGGGTCGGCGAAGAAGCTGTCCGGCAGCGGCATGAAGGCGCTGTAGCCGAGCTTGGTCGGGAAGACCGCGGTCGGCGCGGAGAGGGTGACCTCGAAGGTGGTGTCGTCGACGACCTTGAGGCCCGACATCTCCTTGGCCTTGGGCTCCGGGGCCTTCTTCGGGCCGTCCGGGCCGTCCGGGTCCTCGGTGTAGACGTCGTTGAAGCCCTGGATGTCGGCGAAGAAGCTGGCGTTCTGCGCGCCGCTCGGGCCGTACGCCGCCCAGTTCCAGGCCTTGACGAAGTTCTCGGCCTTGACGGTGGTGCCGTCGTGGAACTTGGTGTTCGGCTTGATCTTGATCTTGAAGACCTTCGAGTCGGTCGTGTCGATCGACTCCGCCAGCGCGTTCTGCGGCGCGCCACCGTTGTTCGGGTACTCGACCAGGCCGGTGAACAGCCAGTCGATGATCTTGCCGCCACCGGTCTCGGTGGTGTTCGCCGGAACCAGGGGGTTCTCCGGCTGGGTGCCGTCGATGACGATGGCGCCGTCCTTGCTGGCGCCGGCGTCGCCACCGTCGTTGTTCCCGCTGCTCGAGCAGCCGGACGCGATGAGCGCGAATGCCGCGCCCACCGCGAGCGCGCCGCTCGCCCGCTTCGAGACTCTCATTCCGAGGGGCCTCCTCTTTCTAACCTGGTTCCGTCGTGGGTTTCACGCACGTGTGGGGTGACGCCACCGATGACCCGAACCACAGGTCGTCGGCCTACCGCAGAGGAAATCGGGACACCCCAGGGGTACCGATCCGCCGGGCACCACACCCTCGGGGAAAGACACCGCGCAGGGCCGACGGCCACGCGACGTCGACCGGAGGCGGTGTCACGTGGTCGGTGGGCCCGACGGGGTGCCTCACACCAGGGGTGAGGTGCTGCCACTGTGACACTCACCGGCCCTTTCCGTGAAGGTGCCGTTATCAAGCCGTTAGTTGCCCGCCGCGTTGCCGATACTTGAAAAAAGATCATGAAACGGCCGGGTCGAATCGCCCTGAACAGCCGAGACAGCACCACACCGGGCGGGACCTCACGCGTAGGCTCGGACGTTGTGACCTTTCCTGCCTCCGCTCCGGCCCTGCCGGACGTCCGCCGGACCCTCGCCGTTTTTGCCCATCCGGATGATGTCGACTTCGGCTGTGCGGGCACGATCGCCAGCTGGGTGGATGAGGGTATCCAGGTCGCCTACCTGGTCGTCACCCGGGGGGATTCCGGCGGCTTCGACGACACCCCGCGGGAGGCGATGCCGGCCCGACGCGAGGCCGAGCAGCGGGCCGCCGGGGCGGCGGTCGGCGTACACCGGGTCGACTTCCTCGACGGCCACGCCGACGGCACCCTCACCCCCAGCCTGGCGCTGCGCCGGCAGATCAGCGCCGCGATCCGCCGGTTCCGGCCGGAGCGCGTGCTGACCAGCTCCCCGCTGCGCCGCTGGGAGCACCTGGCCGGCCCCAGCCACCCCGACCACCTGGCCGTCGGCGAGGCCACCACCTGCGCGGTCTACCCGGACTCGCGCAACCGCTTCGCCTTCCCCGAGTTGCTGGAGGAAGGGCTGGAGCCGTGGGTGGTCCGGGAGATCTGGTACGCGGGCGGCCCGGCGCCCGACCACGCCGTCGACGTGACCGACCAGCTCGACCGCAAGATCGCCGCGATGCGCGCGCACCACTCGCAGACCGCGCACCTGGACGTCGAGACCTGGGTACGCGACCGGCTCACCACGGTGGCCGACAACGCCGGCCTGCCCGCCGGCCGGCTGGCCGAGGCGTTCACCGTGCTGCGTACCGAATGAGCGCCCGTCACCGGTCCGCGATCAGCGCGCCGGCGGCGAAGTGAGGGTCAGACCAACCGGCGGTCGGCCGCCCACCGGGACAGCTCGTACCGGTTGGACATCTGGAGCTTCCGCAGCACGTTGGAGACGTGCGTCTCGACCGTCTTGATCGAGATGTACAGCTCCTTGGCGATCTCCTTGTACGCGTAGCCCCGGGCCAGCAGCCGGAGCACCTCGCGCTCGCGGTTGGTCAGCTGGTCCAGCTCCGGGTCCGCGATCGGCGCGTCCGGCCGGGCCGCGAACGCGTCCAGCACGAAACCGGCCAGCCGGGGGCTGAACACCGCGTCCCCGTCGGCCACCCGGCGGATCGCGTCGGTCAGCTCGTCCGGTGAGATGGTCTTCGTGACGTACCCCCGGGCGCCGGCCCGGATTAGCCCGATCACGTCCTCGGCCGCGTCGGAGACGCTCAGCGCCAGGAACCGTACCTGCGGGTGGGTACGCCGCATCGCCTCCAGCACCGCCCGGCCCCCGCCGTCCGGCATGTGCACGTCGAGCAGCACCACGTCCGGCTGGGTCGCGGCGATCCGGGTGACCGCCTCGGTCACCGTGCTCGCCTCCCCCACCACCTCGACGTGCGCGCCCAGCTCCGCGCGTACGCCCGCGCGGAACATGGCGTGGTCGTCGACGAGGAACACCCGCAGCGGCCCCTCCCGGGGCACCACCGGCTCGACCGCTCCCTGCTCCGCCATGGTCATCTGTCCCTTTCCGCCGTGGAGCCCGTGCCCCCGCTGATCGGCAGGATCAGCCGGACCTCGGTCCCCTCCCCCGGCCCGGAGCGGATCTCCGCCCGGCCGCCGTGTCGCTTCATCCGCCCGATGATCGAGCCCCGGACCCCGTGCCGGTGATCCTCCACCGTATCGGGATCGAAGCCCTTGCCCCGGTCTCGTACGAAGACGCTGACCTGATCCGGCTCCACCTCGGCGTAGAGCGAGACGGTGCGTACCTCGGCGTGCCGGGCCGCGTTGACCAGCGCCTCGCGGGCCGCGGCGACCAGCGCCCCGACCCGCTCGTCGGTCTCCCGGTCACCCACCACCACCGCCTCGACCGTGATCGCGAAGGTGTCCTCCACCTCCGCGGCGGCCTGTTCCAGCGCGGCGGCGAAGCGTTCGGTGGGCGAGGCGGTCGGCTTGTAGAGCCAGTTCCGCAGTGACCGTTCCTGACCACGGGCCAGCCGCTGCACGGTCTTGACGTCGCTGGCGTTGCGCTGGATCAGGGCGAGGGTGTGCAGCACCTGGTCGTGCACCATGGCGGCCAGCTCGGCCCGCTCCTGCTCCCGGATCCGCCCCTCCCGCTCCGAGCGCAGCTGGTTCCAGGTGCGCCAGAGCACCGGACCGGTCACCACGCCGACCCCGGCCAGGCCCACCAGCGCGAAGATGATGCCGTTGAGCACGGCGTCGAAGTTCTGCGCCGGCGAGTAGACCGCGGCCACGCCGATGATGCCGACGGCGACGAGCACTCCGCCGCCGATGAAGCGGAGCACGAAGGCCCGCCGGTCGCTCTCCTCCACCACCGCGCCCAGCCAGGGCACCGGCATGGAGCCGCGCCACTGCCGGCGGCGCTCCGGCGCGGACTGGTGCCAGATCACGCCGGCGCCGACCGCGATGATCGCGACCAGCCAGCCGGCCGTGCCGGCCGCGCCGACCGAGTGGAAGGCCATCACCTGGATCATCAGTACGCCCAGCCCGATGGCGACGAACGGCAGCAGCTGGCCGAGGTCCCGACGGGGCGGAACGGCGGTGTCGCCGGGCCGCGGCGGGACGACCGCCCAGAACGCGGCGTACAGGAGCAGTCCGAGACCGTTCAGTCCGAGCAGCACCATGAAGGCGATCCGGACGCGCAGCACCGAAATGCCGAGGTGTTCGGCGAGGCCGGCGGCCACGCCGGCGGCCAACCGGTGCTCGGTGGCCCGGTAGAGCCGCGGCGGGTGCGGGGTGACGGTGCTGCTGATCGGAGGCTCCCGGGTCGGGTGACGGTGCTGGCGGCCGGCCCACGCCGGTGCCGTCCCGATCGTCACATGGTCGGGCCGGTCCGGACCACGGGGACGCCCCCGACATTCGGGCTCCCGGGATCTCAGGGTGGGGTCAGGGTCGGCTCCGGAGGACGATCGGGCGGCCGGGGCAGCAGGATCGGAGGCATGACCGAGGACGCTGCCCGTCCGCCCCGCCCCGGGGCGGCAGCACAGGACGGGCCACCGCCACCCCCGCCGGGGCCGGCGCCCACCGCCGCCGACCCCGCGGCGCCGCCACCGCCCGGCGGTTCCGGGCCGTACCCGGGGCCGCC
>NZ_JBSGJR010000057.1:0-19913 GCF_053605645.1 Micromonospora sp. NPDC003776 | reverse complement strand
GCAGTGCCCGCACCGGTGCGCCGCACTGCACGGTGCCCGGGGCCAGCGTCGCGGCCATCTGCTCGGCCAGCGCGGCCGGTCCGCCGACGATCCGGTCCTGCTGGGCACCGCCGGCCATGCTCAGCAGCAGCTGGCTGCCTCCGCCGGAGCGCAGGTAGAACAGCATCTGCAACAGCGAGATCTCGTCCGGGTCCGCGGCGAGGAGCCCGCCGGCGAGCAGGCGGCCGGCGTACCGGGCAGCCACCGGTTCCGGCGCGGCGTCCGACAGCCATCCGGCCAGGGTGAGCCGGTCCCACTCCGCGGCCCGGGGTGCGCACCACGGCGCTGCCGGGTCCACGTGGGTGGCGTAGCTGTCGAGCAGCGCCATCAGCTGCTCGGCCGACTCCGGCGCCGCCGGCAGCCTGCGGCCGTTCCAGAGCACGCTCACCGCGCCGGCCGCGGCCGACGGGAAGGTGTCCAGCCCGTGCTCCGCCAAGAGCGCGGCCATGCGGTCCTGGGTGGGCCCGACCCACTGGGCGCCCAGATCCAGCGGGGTCCCGTCGGCCAGCCGGCGGGTGAGTACCCGACCCCCAACCCGGTCCCGCGCCTCCAGCACCGTCACGGCCGCACCGGCCCGCGCCAGCGCCAGCGCAGCCGCGAGCCCGGAGAAGCCCGCGCCGATTACGACGACCCGCACGAGGCCGGTTACCCGGGTACGTCCGACGCACACCTGACCGTCCGCCGCTAAGGGCGAGGTTCGGTTCGGCCCGTACCGAACCGTCCGGTCCATACGGTTCTGCCATGACCCACACGAGTGATCATCTGACCATCCAGCCCAAGATCCTCTACTTCGGTACGCCGGTGGTGCTGTTGAGCACCGAGAACGAGGATGGGACGAGCAACCTGGCGCCGATGTCGTCCGCCTGGGCGCTCGGTCAGGTCGTGGTGCTCGGCCTGGGGGCGGAGGGGCAGAGCGCCCGCAACCTGCGCGAGCGACCGGACCTCGTGGTCAACCTGCCGAGCGCGGAGCAGTGGCCGGCGGTGGAGAGGCTCGCGCCGCTGACCGGCCGCGATCCGGTGCCGGACCACAAGCGGGGCGCATTCCGGTACGAGCCGGCGAAGTTCGCGGCCGCCGGGCTGCATCCGGAACCGGCTGAGCTGGTACGAGCGCAGCGGGTCGCGGAGTGCCCGCTCCAACTTGAGGCGCGAGCCGTACGGATCACCCCCGATCTGCACGGTGATTTCGTCATCGTCGAGGCGCACGTGCTTCGCGTGCACGCGGACCCCACCATTGTCGTGCCCGGTACGCAGCACATCGCTCCCCACGCCTGGCGGCCGTTGATCTACAACTTCCGGCACTACTTCGGCCTCGGCCCGCAACTCGGGCACAGCTTCAGATCGGAGACGCCGGCGGACGGGATGGCACGCCGGGCGGTAGGAACCGGCAGCGGCACCGGAAACGCCTGAGATGCGGCGCCGGATTCCGCGCGGCCGGCAGCAGGTTGCCATGACGCCGGTGAAACCGCCCTGGTTCGGGCCTTTGTCCAAGCCGCCGCCGACGCGCCTGCGTTTCGCCGCTGATCGGCACCTGAGCAGCTGGCGCGGCGTTGTCGGCGCGAGCATGAACCGCTGGCGGCAAGCCGTCCGCGGCTCCGCCGATGCAGGCAGCCGACATCTCTCGGGCGGCCAACGCTGCAGCGAATGCGGCGAGGCGGTGGGGGTACGCGGGTGGCGTTCCGGGCCGCACCGTGGCCAGGAACCGAGGAGAGGAGCGCGCGATGACGGCGATCAACCAGAGCAGACCGCCGGGCGGCACCACTGATCAGGCCCGCCAGGCGGCGTCCCAGGTGGGCCAGCAGACCGCGCAGGCCGGCGGCCAGGTCGGCCACGCCGCTGCCGAGCAGGGCCGACACATGGCCGAGCAGGCGCGGCAACAGGCGCGGAACCTGACTGGGGAAGCCACCTCGCAGCTGCACCACCAGGCCCGCGGTCAGCAGCATCGGGCCGCCGAGGGGTTGCGTGGCCTCGGCCGCCAGCTCGACACGATGGCCGACCGCGGCGGGGATACCGGTATGGCGGGTGAGGCGGTACGGCGGGCGGCGATGGTCGCGGACCGGACCGCCGGGTGGCTCGACTCGCGTGACCCGGGTGAGGTCATGGACGACGTGCGCGGGTACGCCCGGCAGCATCCGGGCATTTTCCTTGCCGGCGCGGCGGTGGCCGGAGTACTGGTCGGCCGTCTCACCCGGAACCTCACGTCCGGGAACGGGCACCGCGGGAGCGAACAGATGGGCCAGGGCGCGCAGCCGGCCCAGCCGATGCGGCAGCCCCACGAGCGGGCGGTCCAGGCTCCGTACACCGGTGAAGGTATTTACACCGGGACGGCGCGGCCGCAGAGCGTCTCGCCGGCAGGCCAGCGGGAATCGGACATCCCGGGTGGGGTGGCGCCGTGAGTGCCCCGGAGAAGGAGCGCACCCAGTCGGTCGGTGAGCTGTTGGGTGACGTGACCCGTGACATGTCGACGCTGGTCCGCCAGGAGATCGAACTGGCCAAGGCGGAACTGCGCGAGGAGGCGAGCCAGGCGGGCAAGGCCAGCGGAATGTTCGCCGGTGGCGCGCTGGCCGGTTTCCTGACCGTCCTGTTCGTCTCGTACGCGGTCTGGTGGGGCCTGTCCAACGTGATGGACCAGAGTTGGGCCGCGCTGATCGTGGCGGCCGTGTGGGCGATCGTCACCGCCATCCTCCTGGCGATGGGGCGGACAAAGCTCCGGCAACTCCGGGCGGTGCTGCCCCGGACACAACAGACCGCACGGCAGATGCCGAACGCCCTACGCGGCCGATGAACCAGCGGGAGGGAGCAGACGATGTCGACCGATCCGGACCAGATCCGGCAGCGAATCGAACAGACCCGCAACGAACTGATCAACGACGTTGACGCGCTCACCGACAAGGTCGACCCACGGCGGATCGCCAGCGACCGTGTCGACCAGGCGCGCGGCACACTCACCAGGGTCAAGGAGAAGGTGATGGGCACACCCACGGACGGGCAGGGCACTGGCCAGCGGATGTCCTCGGCCGCCGGCTCGATGCGCGACGAGGCCCGCGAACTCGGGCAGCAGTCCCGGCAGCAGGCTCAGGGCAACCCGATGGCCGCCGGCTTGATCGCGTTCGGCGCCGGGGTGCTGGTCTCCGCGCTGATCCCGCCCAGCCGCCCCGAGCGGCAGTGGGCCGGTCAGGCCAAGGAGGTGGCCCGCCAGCACTCCGGCGAGCTGCGCGAGCAGGCCAGCCAGGTCGGCCACCAGATGCAGGACAACCTGCGCGAGCCCGCGAAGCAGGCAGCGCAGGCGATGGGGTCCACCGCCGCACACGGCGCGTCCGCGGTGCAGGGCCAGGCCAAGTCGGCTGCTCACCAGGTACAGGGGCAGGCGCAGGGGGCTGCGGGCGAGCTTCGGCAGGGCTGAGCCGCGTGCGGCCACGGGGCGGACCCGCGTCGACGGGTCCGCCCCGTGTGCCGTTTCGGTACAGCGACCTCATGGCCTGGTCCTGGTGCAGATTCAGGCTGGCCGGGTGGCCCTGCCGTCCAGCCAGAGGGTGTCGGTGGCGTCGCGGTGCGAGCCGGTGGAGCCGACGTGCTTGACGCTGATCTTCGGTCCCTTCTTGATCACGTGGACCAGTGCCATGGCGTGCCCGCGGCCGAGGCCGTACTCGTTCTTCAGCCAGTCCACGATCACGCCGGCCTTCACGGCGGCCGCGTCGTAGCCCCGTTGCTGAGCCTCGCCGACCAGGGCACGTGGGGTCTTGCCGGTCTTGTCCTCGATGGCATCGAGGTACGCCTGGAAGGACATGGTGTCGCTCTCCGATCCGGTGTGGCAGGTGAGCCGGGCCGCTGACAGGCTTGCCGTACTCGGCGAACAGCTGCGCTGTGTCACGTCGCTGTCGGTTGCTCGTGCGGCGGTGACACCAACTACCCTCCACGAGCAGGAGAAGACGATCAAGGATGGTTCGGAGCACGATCGTTGCGCGACAGACAACGATCGACGGCACGTAGGCTGAACTGCTCCGGAGGATCGCGCTGGAGGGACCGCAACGATCACCGTCGTCACTGATCGCCGCCCTGCTCCCCCGCACACCCGGCAAGGTCGAGAATCCGTCCACGGCTACTGTCATCGTTTTGTGGCCGACATCGGTTTGGCAGGTGCTCGCCCGACCTGGATCCGACCAGCGTTGGTGACGGTCGGTGGGCTGGTGGTGCTTGGCGTGGTGCTGACCGCGGTGCGCCTTCCGGTTCGTGACTCGATCGTCTGGTCGGAGGCCCTGGCGGTGGCAGGTTCCACCGTCGCGCTCATCGTGTCGGCCCGGTGGTTGGTCGGCCGTGCAGCCGCATCCGATCGGCGCGTGGTGCTGGCCTGGGGGCTCGGCTCCGGGCTCGTTCTCGGCGGCCTGTGGATCGCCGAGATCGCGTTCAACAACCTGACCCCGCACACCGTCTCGACACCCGCCGCACGCGGCGTGCTGGACAACGCGACCTGGGCTGTCGTGGCAGTCGTCACCGCCGGCACAGCCGCCGCCGCTACGGCCCGCACTCGGCGGTGGCGATCCGGTCTGCGCACGGGCGTGTGGTCGGGGGTCGGCAGCGGCCTCGGTGCGGCATTGGGCGGAGCGCTGCTGCTGTCGATTTTCCGACCGTCCGTCGAGAATGATCCCCTCATGCGCGCCGAGTGGCTCCAGCGGGGCCCGGGCGTCGACCTGCCGGTGTACGTCACCCGGGAAACCATGGCCGGTGTGGGGGTCCACCTCTGGGTTCTCGGTGTCGTGCAGGGCGCTTTGCTGGGTCTGATCGCGTCAACGCTCACCCTCGCGGTGATCCGGCCCCGTTCCGCCCGACTGCGGCAACCGACAGCCAGCGACAGCTGCTGAGGGCCGCGCCATCAGCGGCTCGGGCGCGTCTCGTAGACCGCCGGGTTGCGTGGCGGATTCGCCCTTGAGGGCGACCGCGCCGATGATCTCGCGCTTGCCGCGGAAATGGCGGTAGAGGATGGCTGGCGGTATTCGAGGCGCTCGCGCGCTGGCGGGTGGTGACCGCGGTCCCAGCCTGCTGCTCGGCGGGTTCGCGGGCCTTCGCCACGATGAGCCGCTCGCGCTCCGCCCGTTCGCGCTCCTTGTGTTCCCGTACCGACACGACTGGGCCCTAGCATCGCTAGACAAGCGAGCGGCAGCAGTACTAGCGTTGCCATGCCAGCTATCAACGCTAGATTCCAGGAGTTGTCTTCATGGTCAACGCGCTCGAGGTGTTCACCACCGTGGTCGTCGGCGTGATGGTGGGGGTGGAGTTCTCCGTCGCCTTCGTCATCAACCCGATCCTCAACGCCCTTCCCGGTGACAGTGGCCAACTCGGTCGCGCCCACGGGGGCCGGATGCTCGGCGCCGTGATGCCGGTCTGGTACATCAGCTCGCTCGTCCTCGTCGCGGTCTGGGCCATCGCAAGATGGCACCAGGACGGCAACGGCCTCACCGTCACCGCCGGCGCGCTGCTGATCCTCAGCGTGATCATGTCGATCCTGCTGCTCGTCCCGATCAACAACCGGGGCAAGACGTGGACCCCAGACAACCGGCCGGCCGACTGGAAGGAGCAGATGAACCGCTGGGACCGCTTCCACTACCTCCGCGTCGCCGTCATCATCGCCGCCTTCGCCCTGCTGGTCGCCGCCCTCACCTGAGCCGCGGCCCGAACACCGCGTACGCGGATTACCAATCCCCTCGATTAGCTGCGCGGCTCCGGATCGGGTGAGGTCGATCCAGATCACCGGCACGCAGCCGAGGGCACCGGACGCGTCGCCACTCGTCCCGCGGGATCGGCGCCACCGTCCTGCCCGCTTCGTCCCTCCGGGGGGATGCCTACGGCGTGCCGGGCAGCCGGACCGTGACCAGGAGACCGCCGTGCGGGCTGGGGAAAAGGTCGAGGGTCCCGTCGTGGGCGCGGACGATGCTGTGCACGATGGCCAGGCCCAGGCCGACGCCGGCGTGCTCGTCGGTGCGTACGCGCTCGGTTCCGCGCTGAAACGGTTCGACGAGGGTCGGTATGAGTTCCGGTGCGAGCGGGTGACCGGTGTTCTCGACTTGTAGCACGGCGCTGTCGCGGTGCGTCTCGGTGTGGACCGTCACGGTGCCCCCGGCGGGGAGGTTGTGGACGACAGCGTTCTGGACGAGGTTCGTCACCATCCGCAACAGCAGCTCAGCAGAGCCCCTGGTCTGGGCCGGCCCGCCGGTGACGTCCAGCGTGATCCGGCGCTGTTCGGCCAGGGGAAGCAGCGTTTCGGTGGCTTCTTCGGCGATCAGGGAGAGGTCGACCTTCTCCGGGGTGAAGGTTCCGCGGTCGCCGCGGCTGAGCAGCAGGAGTGCCTCGGTCAGGTCGATCGCCCGCCTGTTGGCAGTGTCCAGGCGTTCGATGAGTTCGTCCCGATCCCGCGTGGGGTCCTTGCGGGCGACGTCGAGGAGCGTCTGCGAGATCGCCAGCGGGGTGCGCAGTTCGTGGGAGGCGTTCGCGGCGAATCTCTGCTGCTCCGTGACATGGGACTCGAGTTGTCCGAGCATCGCGTCGAACGCGTCGGAGAGCTCACGGAATTCGTCCTGGCTGCCCTTCATGCGGATCCGGTGGGACAGCGCCCCGCTCTCGGCCATTCGTGCGGCATCGGTGATCTGCGCGAGGGGTGCGAGCAGCCGGCCGGCGAGAATCCACCCCCCGAGGAGGCCGAACGCCAGCAGGAATACCAGCACCGCGGCCGCCCTCGGAGCGAAAACGTGCAGGAGGTTGGACCGGATGGGAAAAACACCATCAGTGGTGGTGTCCGCGGAGCCGGGGATGATGAGCGCACGGTTGGGGACGTATCGCAGGAGGAACACCCACACCGTGGCGAGCAGCAGGACGCCGGCAAACATGAGGAATCCGGCGTAGCTGAGGGTGAGCTTGACGCGGACGCTCAACCCGGGTGCCCTAGCCACGCTCGCCTGCCTCGTGTCCGGCCTGTGGTGGCGTGTCGATGCGGTAGCCGACGCCGGGCACGGTGGCGATGATCCATGGTTCGCCGAGCCGCTTGCGCAGTGCGGAGACGGTGATGCGTACGGCGTTGGTGAGGGGGTCGGCGTTCTCGTCCCAGGCCCGTTCCAGCAGCTCTTCGGCGCTGACGACCCCGCCCTCGGCGGCGACGAGGACTTCCAGCACGGCGAACTGCTTGCGGGTGAGCGCGACGTAGCGTCCGTCGCGGAAGACCTCCCGGCGGAACGGGTCGAGCCGCAGGCCCGCGATCTCGCGGACCGGGGGCCGGGCGTAGGCGCGTCTGCGGTCCAGCGCCCTCAGCCGCAGGACGAGCTCCCGCAGCTCGAAGGGTTTGGTGAGGTAGTCGTCGGCGCCGAGTTCGAACCCGGAAGCCTTGTCGTCGATCCGGTCGGCCGCGGTGAGCATGAGGATCGGTATGCCGCTGCCGGAGGCCACGATGCGCCGGGCCACCTCGTCGCCGGAGGGGCCGGGGATGTCGCGGTCGAGGACCGCCAGGTCGTAGGAGTTGACGCTGAGCAGTTCCAGGGCCACGTCGCCGTCGCCGGCGATGTCGGCGGCGATCGCCTCCAGCCGCAGACCGTCACGGACGGCTTCCGCCAGGTGGGGCTCGTCCTCCACGATCAGTACGCGCATGCCGGAAGCCTACGAGCAGCACAAACACATCGCCGACGCAGGCAGCACCGGGCGCGGCACTCAGCGTGCCGGTGCCGGCGCGGGTCGAGGCTGGTCCGACGGCGCTTCCGCCGTGGTGCGCCACCAGGGGCGGGAGGCCAGCCCGGCCAGCACCGCGCCCGCGGTGTTGACCAGTACGTCGTCCACGGACGATACGCGGTCCAGCCGCAGGACGTACTGTGCGGTTTCGACCAGGACCGAGCAGCCTGCCCCGAGCGCCAGGATCCGCGGCATCGACGCCAGCGCCGTGAACCGCATCGGGGCGAAGAACCCCAGCGCCGCGAAGATCAGCAGATTGCCGCCGATCCCGATCGGCCCCATCGTGACCAGATCCTGCAGCGGGACCAGGCTCACCCGACCGGGAACGCTGCCAGCCCCCGGGCCCGGCATCAAGGTCAGCCACACCAACGGCACCGTCCCGTAGACCATGCCCACCTCCGCCACCGACATCCGCCACGCCGAGGTGACTCCGGCAGCACGCCGACTGCGCGCCAGAGCCCACACCACCAGAGCGGCCAACGGCAGCCCGACCAGCATCATGAGCAGCACCCCGTTGAAGGTGTCGTAGCAGCCGTGCCACCGCCCGGCCAGGCACCTCGGAGCGGACATCAGGAGCGGCCGCCGCACGACGAACGCGGTCCACGCCATGCCGAGAATCGCCAGGCTGACGAGCACGATCCTGCGCGTGCGGCGAGGCGGTGCTGAAACGGGTGCGCTGCGGTTCATGCTCCCATTGAAACCGGAGCGCTGTTGCGGTGGCGTATGCCGTTTTGCATATGTCCGCGATACACCGAGTTCCCGGCGCCGCTGCCTCGACGAGAGCCCGCAGCCGGATGTCGAAGTCGATATCGAATTCGGTCCACGCGCCCTGGCGATGCTGCGCGGGCGACAACCACAGCAGCGGTTGGCCGCCCTGCCGGCTGGCTTCACGCCCGGACCAGCTGAGGGCGCTTGGCGTGCTGCCGATGGGGTCGGACGCCGGGGCGCGCGCCAGTCGTCGGCGACCCCGCGAGGCCGGCCGTCACGCCCAGCGGTTGTCGGCGGCGGGCTCGCTGAGAGGATCGCCTCATGAGCGCTCGCCTGACTCACGAGCTCACCGTCAGACTCGACTACGGCGTCTTCGTTCTGCAGGGCGACACCGAGGTGGACGTCGACGCGCACGTCCGGCTGACTGACGAAGCCACGTCGGGGCCCGGTATCGCGTCTGATGAGCGGTCTGTCGTGGTCCTGTCCCCGCATCAGAACAACTTTGCGATGTCGCTACGGGTCGAGGTCTGGCAGACGGCAGCACCGGATGACCTGTCCGAGTGGGAGGAGGCCTTCGAGGCGTCGCTGACAATCAACTCAGACGGCAAACTGCTCTACGTCTCGCCTACGACGTCGCCGCACACCTGCCAGGTGCCCGCCGGCCGCTACGCGGTGCGTGTCGTAGGGAGCGGGTTCGTCTCCCGCGGATGGCCGGGTTCAACCAGGCCCGGTGACCATTGGCGGGTTCAGCTCTGGCCGTCTGTCGACCGGGTCGAACCGCGCCGCCTGAAGGCGTGGGCCGAGCCCCTCGGATGATCTGCCGGCATATGTATTGATGTGACTCTTCGTGCTGGCAACGCGTACGGACCTGCCGCTGTCCCCCAGCGGTTCCGGGCATCGATCGATACTCAGCGACAACGACCGATCGCTGTGTTACGGGAGGCCACGCGTGATCCGTTGGTTGCGTCATCCGATCGTCGTCCTTGCGACCGTTGCCGTCGTGGCGGTCACACCTGTTCCGGCGTGGGCGGACGATCCGCCAGCCGGGGGGCAGGCCACCATGACCGGCGACACGCCGGACCTCGACGCCCTGCGCGAGCAGCAGCCGAGCGAGATAGTGGCACCGGCGGACCCGGCCGCTTCGACCCGGGACAAGCCCGCCGAACAGAGCCCGGCCGACTGCACCGATGCGCTCAGTCAGCCAGCCGACCAGGACACGGTTGTCGGTTGTGTCCGTCGGGTGCCAACCGATCCGAGCCTCGCACCGCCACAACCATCGATGGCGGAGGCGCCATCGGGCGTCACGGCGCTCGCAGCCGCCGACTGGAATGTGCAACAGGGGCCGGTGCCGCGCTGGTGCGACGTCAATCGTCCGGCCACGTATCAGCGGCTGCGCGAGTGTCACGCCGACACGTTCCTGTTCACGGTGTACCGGCGGCCGGAGAACATCGTTCTCGGCGAAGCCTGGATTTCGTACTGGGAATGGGAGGAACTGTCGAACAAGCGCCGGACGTGGACTCACACGATCCAGATGTACGTGTACAGGGTCACCGGCCTGGCGGTGCTCAGTACGTACCTCAACGCGCAGGGCTGGTGCGGCCTCAACTGTGACGTCGCCACGCCCGCCGAGACCCGCTACATCCGCCTCGAAGAAGGGCAATGGCTGCGTGGCGCGTGGGACATGGGCCGCCCCGGCGGGGCAGACGAGCGCAAGTACGGCTCAGCCGACACCGACCTGACCTTCCTGCATCTCGAAACCGGCATCACCCGCACCTGGACCAGCATCGACTTCCAGAACCGGTGCGACTCGGAAATGCCGGAAACACCGCTGGAAGGCGGCTGCGTCTACAACGAGGTCCAGCCCGAGTTGGCACTGGACAAGAGCACAGCCTCCAACCACCGGGAGCACGCCCTGTTCGTGGAGCAGGCGCAGCACACGACGCCGGACCACTTCGGCGCCCGGCACCTGTCCCAGCCCGGCGAGGACCCGAAGCCGCTACAGCGGCTGACGGACCAGGACCGCCGCGACGACAACCGTGAGGCCAGCTGCGACGACTTTGTCAGGGATCCAGCCGTCCCGGATGACTCCTGCGACGAATACCCGTATGCCAGCACCTATCAGGGTGCGAACGAGATCGGCCGCGCCCGGACAGCTGTCGGTCACGTCCCGCGGCAGTCCAACACCAACGGCGGCAGCAAGCTGACCGCCTTCTACACGGCCAACCGGGTGCTCGACGGCGACCCGTTCTGGGTCGCGGTGGTGGACGGGCCGGTCGGCGAGGCTCCCGGCAGGGACATGCCGCCGGAGGTCTACGCCGGCGAAGACGTCATCGGTTTCGAAGGCGCCGAGCTCGACCTGCGCGGCTCGGCCGAGGACGCCCAAGGGCCGCCAGCTGTGCACTGGAGCTACACACCGCGCGGGCCGGTCGACCCCGGCACAATCTGCACCTTCGGCGATCCCGACCGCACCGCCACCACCTTCGTCTGCAACGACGACGGCTCATTCACGGTGACCCTGACCGCCGACGACGGCGTCAACACGCCGGTCAGCGACGAACTGGTCGCGGACATCCGTAACGTCGGGCCGCGAATCCGGCGGGCCTTGCCAGACTTCGCCCCTCGGGCCGCCACCGAGGGCGCCAGCCTGCTGCGCCCCGAGCCGTGGTCGACGCACCGCGCCGGGGAGCCGGTTCAGCTCACCGCGCCGTACGCCGACCCGGGCGGCAACGACACCCAGACCTGCGTTGTGCTGTGGGACGACGGCACCGAAGACCGGTACCCGGCACAGAACTCCAACTGCGATCGTCCGCACACCTACAGCCACGCAGGAATGGACACGATCGCGGTGACCATCACCGACGATGACGGCGACAGCGAAACCTCCCACAGCATGATCGTGGTGTACGACCCGGATGGCGGTTTCGCCACCACCGGGGCCTGGCTCGACTCGCCCGCCGGCGCGTTGACCGCCAAGCCGACGGCCACCGGCCGCCTGCACGTCACCCTCAACCCGATGTACAAGCCGGACGAGACCGGACCCGCGCCCGGTGGCGGCAAGGTGAGCGCCAGCCTGGACGGCACCGACTTCGCGCTGGACTCGACGGCCCTGGAATGGCTGGTGGTGACACGCGACGCCAAGGTGGCGGTGAAGGGCACCGCCACGGTCAACGGGCAGGCAGGCTACGGCTTCGTCGCCTACGGCACGGACGACCCGGACAAGCTGCGCCTCGTCGTGTGGCCGTTGTCCGCCGGCAACCACCCCGGTGAGGACACGTTGTACGACAACCGCCCTCTGGGTGACTACGACCTCGACCTCGCCGACCCCCAGCCGCTCGGCGCCGGCTCGGTGCAGGTACACGAATAGCTGCCGTACCGAGATATCGGCCCGGTTCCGGCACGCTCCGTCACGGTGGGTCGCGTCCATGCGAAAAGGACGCGACCCGCCCACGGTCGGCCCTGGCCGGCCCCGAGCTGTGCCATCACCACCCGGGGCCCGCCCGTCATCACCGGACCGGTCAGAAGGCTTCCGGCGGAATCGCCTGGTAGCCGGCCCGCAACCGGTCAAGCAGCGCCGGCTCGGTGGTCAGCTCACGCCCGTCGATCGCGGACACCGGGCGAATTCCCGCCCCGGCACTGGTGGCGAAGGCCGCATACGCGGCGGGCAGGCTGTCCAGCCGGATCGGCACCCGACGCGCCGGCACGCCGATCTGCGCCAACACCCGGTCGAGCAGACGGGCCGTGACCCCGGGCAGGCAGTCCGCCGCCGGCCACCACACCTCTCCCCCGACGACGAAACCGACGTTCCAGGTGGCTCCCTCGCTGACCTGACCGTCCGGGTCGAGGAAGAGCACGTCGGCGAAGCCGGCGCGCTGGGCCAGGCGGCGCTCGCGGACCGCGCCGAACAGGCCGACGTGCTTGACCCGCGGCAGGTCTCGACGGTGGGCCGCCGTGTGCAGGCGCAACGGGGACGAGGGCGCCGCCGGGGCGGGCCGCACGCTGATCAGCACGCGAGGCTCCGCGTCGGCGGCGGGGTGAACGACGCTGAGGTCCGGGTCGAACACGGTGATCCGCAGCAGCGCCGGCGGGCTCAGCTGCGCCGCCGCCCGGCGGGCCAGGCCGCGTACCCGATCGATGTCCAGCGGCACGTCGAACAGCACCGCGCAGTCGTGGGCCAGCCGGTCGAGGTGCAGGCCGAGGCCGCGGACTCCGCCGTGCTCCAGCCGCACGGTGGTGAAGTGGCCGTAGTTGACCAGCGCCAGCGCGGCCAGGTCGTCGGCCGTCGCGGGTACGCCGTCGAGCTCCATCACCGTCCCATCCTGGCACCGGCGTAGCGCGATCGGGGGTCTCGGCCCGCCCGGACCGCGGCAGCGTCACCTGCCAGTGAACGGTGCACGTACGCAGGTCAGGGGCGAGGGGCGGATGGGTCAAGCGGTCCGGGAGCGGAGGCTCCGGGTCAGGGTGGGGATCATCACCGCCGCGGGGACGAGGTGCAGCCCGAGGAGGGCGGTGGTGGTGGCGGTGTTCGCCCCGGACAGGAGTGGCGGGAGCAACGAGACAGCGGTCAGCGACACTGCGGCCCACACGAATCGGGTGGCGGGGCGGGCGCTCCACCGAAAAAGGGCGACGGCGATGGCGATGCCCACGACCGAGAAGAAGCCGGTCACCACGGCGAACCCGGCCAACGGGATGGTCTCGCCACCGTCGGGGATCTGGAAGTCGACGCCGACGGCCTGGGCGAGCGCAGCGGCGAGGGTGGTGGCCACCATCGCGGCGAGCGTGGCCATGAGGCCGGTACCGGCGAGCCCGCGGAGTGGGTGGGTGTGGCTGGTCTGGCGCGATGCCGGGCCTGCGACGGCGCCGATGTCATTCATGCGGTTCATGTCGTCCCTCAATAATTCGGTAACGGGCGTACGGGGTGTGTCGACCGGCAGGTGACGGCCCTGGGGTGACGATGCGCACCCGCGCCGTGCGACGGCCGGGGTTGCGGAGGGCGCGGACGCCGGTGCCGCGGAGCCAGAACCCGGCGTCGCGTCCGAGGACCGGCCCGGGCTCGCCGTCGCGCAGCTCCAGCTGGACCTGGCCTCGGATGATGACGGCGAACGCCGTGGACCACTGCGCCGCGATGACCGGGACGCGCGCGCCACGGCGCAGCGCGAGCGTCCACACCGGCACTACTCGGTGCCGTCCGCCGGCAGGCGGTCCGGCAGCCCGAGGCGCGGGAACTGGTCGTTGTGGAAGATGGTGATCTCCGTGATCGCACCGCCGGTGATCCGCAGTACGTCGATGGTCAGCGGCAGGTACGCCTGCTCCTGCTCGTGCCAGAGGTAGAAGGCGATTGCTGGCTGGCGGTTCACGCAGGTGGGGACTGTCCGCAGGCGCCCCAGGCCCTCGAAGCCGCTCTCGGTCCAGTCCTGCACCACCGCGCCGCGCCCGACCTGAAGGCCCGGGGTGGGCGGCATCGAGCAGCGGACGTCGTCCCGTAGGAGAGTGGTGAGCGTGTCGATGTCGGTGGCCACGCTGGCGTCGGTGAAGCGGCGCACCAACTCACGCGTCCTGGCGTCCTCCTGGCCGCCGGTCCAGTCCTGCCGCTCGGCGGGCAGGTGCTCCCGCATGCCGGCGCGGGCCCGCTGCAGCGCGCTGTTCACCGAGTTGACGGAGTCCCCGAGGAGTTCCGCGACGTCCTTCGCCGGCCAGCCGAGCACGTCTCGCAGGATCAGCACGGCCCGTGGGCGCGGCGCGAGGTGCTGGACCGCGACCAGGTACGCCAGCTCGATCGTCTCCCGCGCGACGGCGACGGTCTCCGGCTCGTCCGCGTCACCCGCGGGCAACTCGTCGAGCAGCCGGTCCGGGTACGGCTGAAGCCACGACACCTCGCCGCCCGTCGCCGGCTCCGGGCGGTACTTGGCGAGCAGATCCAGGCAGGCGTTGGTGGCGATCCGGTACAGCCAGGCCCGGAACGTCGACCGCCCCTGGAAAGTTTCCCGCCGCCGCCAGGCACGCAGGAACGTCTCCTGCACGGTGTCCTCGGCGTCCTCGAACGATCCGAGCATCCGGTAGCAGTGCACGTGCAGCTCGCGCCGGTGCCGCTCCGCCAGCCCTGAGAACGCGGGTTCGTCGACCTCGCCCAGACCGCTCACGCCCAGCTCCTCCAGCCGCGTGTCCGCACTCATCACGTCATCCTTCCGTCTCGTCGTGTCCCGCCGTAGGTGTGACGGGTGCGGGCGCGACAACTCATCACCGGGCTCGGTCGGCGGCTGGGGGCTTCTCCGCGGTGAGCCTCGACCGGCCCCCGGCACGGACGCCGCCGCAGGCCCCGGCCAGCGCCGCCAGCAGCGCGACGATCATCGTGGCGACGAGGTCGACCGTGATCAGTGATTCGGGCGTCTTCGCTGTGGGCGGCTGCCAGACTCTGTCCTGTGGCACATGAGGACGATCGGGCGTCCGATGGCAGGTCAGCGCGAGCGCCGCGCGGCATTCGACCGCTACGCGAGGGCGTCGGCGTAACCAGCGTGGAGCTCTTCTTCGACCTGGTGTTCGTCCTCGCGTTCATCCAGGTCGTTGCGTTGATGGAGGACGACTTCACCGGTCACGGCGTGCTGAACGGGATGCTTGCGCTGGCCCTGTTGTGGTCGACGTGGTCCATCTATGCCTGGTTGGGCAACAGTCTCCAGGCTCGGGTCGGGCTGATCCGGATCGCGCTGCTGTTCGTGACGGCGGTCGTCCTTGTGATGGCGGTGGCGGTCCGGCAGGCATTCACCGACCTCCCGGGCGCGGCTGTCTCCGGCCCGGTGGTGTTCGTCGCGTGCTTCGTGGTCGTTCGGGTGGTGCATCTGGCGCTGCGCTGGTACGCCATCCCAGACACGGGGCCGCGCATCGTCCTGCTGATCGCCGCGCCACTGTTTGTCGCCTCCGTCCTTCTGTTCTCCGCCGCCGTCGTGCCGCAGCGGCTGTTTCACGATCCGTGGCTGGTCAAGGCGGCCCAGACCGGGCTCTGGATGCTCGCCGTCATCATCGACTACGGCCGTGCCCTGGTGATGCGGTCGTGGGGGTGGCACATCATCTCGGCCCGGCACTGGGCGGAGCGGCACGGCCTCATCGTGCTCGTCGCCCTCGGCGAGTCGCTCATAGCGGTTGGCCTGACCAGCAGCGGCGTGCCGATGACTCGATGGCTCGTCGCAGCCCTCGTCTTCGCCATCGTCACCACCGCTGCATTGGGCTGGACCTATTTCGACGTCGTCGCGATCGCCGCCGAGCGGACGCTGAGCCAGAACCCCGTCCAACGTCGGGTCGCCTACGCGCGCGACGCCTACAGCTATCTGCACCTGCCGTTGATCGCCGGCATCATGCTGCTCGCCCTCGGGCTGCACAAGGTGGTGGCGATCATCAAAGAAAATGAACTACACCATTCGCCCGCGAGACTGGAGAGCCTGGGCCTCTACGCCCTCTACGGTGGAGCGGCCCTGTTCCTGCTCTCCCACGCCGGCTTCCAGCTGCGGATCACTCGCCTGCTGAGATGGGTCATCTGGCCACGACTGATCACCACAGCGCTGCTGGTGGCGCTCATCCCGGCCGCCAGCCACCTTTCCGCGGTGGTAGCGCTCGGCCTGCTGGCGGCTGTCTGTGTCAGCCTGGTCATCACGGAGGTCCTCGTCGCTGGCGGGCGGCGTAGAGAACTGCGCGAGGCCGCTCTAGCCGGGGGCCTTCGGCCAGAGGGACCCTAGGTGGCAGGCAGGCCGGGCAGTACCGTCAGTGGGGAATGTCGGCTGGCCACCAGCACCGGCCGAGCAGGAGAAATGCCCATCCGGATGAGCGGGAGACAGCGACGGTGCCGAAGGCTTACTGGATCACCACCTACCGGTCCATCAGCGACGAGGAGAAGGTCGCTGCCTACGCCGAGCTGGCCGGGCCGGCACTGCGCGCCGCCGGCGGCACGTTCCTGGCCCGCGGCCTGCCGGCGTACGCGTTCGAGTCCGGCCGCCTGGAACGTACGACTCTGATCGAGTTCGACAGCGTCGACGCCGCGGTCGCCGCCCACGAGAGCCCCGCATACCAGGAGGCGCTGCGGGCGCTCGGCGACGGCGCCGAACGCGACCTGCGCATCATCGAAGCGACACCCTGACACCCGGATGGTCGGACCGCTGGCAGCGTGTGCCGCCGGAAGGCGTTCGACAGGAACAAGGCCACGGCGGAGGATGTCCAGAATCTTCATGTTTGAGCCTTCTGTGATGTGCTGCCGCCCGGCGGCGCTCGGCGCGGCATGTCCTGGTGGTCGCCCGATCGGGATGAGGCAGGGTCACCCACCGCTGCGGGAAGGTGTGGGCAAGGAGCACCGAAGCGGCCCCTGACTGGTGATTCGACGGCGATCCGACGGGGAGGAATCAAGGTGGAATACCAGGACTTCATCGATGCGGTGGCCACGCGGGCGAAGGTGTCCTCCGATCAGGCGGCGACAGTCACCCGCGCAACGTTGCAGGCATTGGCAGACCGGATCAGCTCCGGCCAGGCTGAGGACCTTGCCTATCAGCTTCCCGGCGGGCTTGACGACTGCCTGCGTAAACCGCTCAGACAGGACCAGGTCAAGGCGTCGCTGGGGTTCGAAGATTTCGTGCAGCGGGTCGCGGATCGCCAGAACGTCGACCGTGCGCTCGCCGATGCCGGGGTCGGCGCGGTGCTCACCACGCTCCGGGAGGCCGTCACCCGCGACGAGTTCGACAACGCGATGGCCCAGCTTCCGAAGGAGTTCCGGCAGGCGATCGAACCGGTGGGTGCCGGCGGCGGGCGGCGCCCCGGCTCATAACACCACAGTCGAGACAGGAGCGGGTGCCCGCGTCGCAACGCGGGTACGCCGCTGCCTACTGACATGCGGACGTGGATGGCAAGCCACCCGCTCAGGCCTGCCTTCGCAGTCCGCGAACGACCCGTCCCCTCCCCGTTCCGCCTCGATGCTGCCATGCCGCTTGGGGCGCTGCAGGTGGGGGAACCGCCTTGCGCCGGTGCCGCGTTGTGGGCCATAGTCGCTCCATGATCTCGTACCGGAAGGGCGGCGACGCCCTGGCGCGGTGAGCGCGCCCGCGCGGCGCAACGACGCCGCGAAACCTCCACAGGCCGTTCGCAGCGGCAACCCTCACGACCTGTGGCAGCAGGCCATCCGGATCCGCCAGGAATGGCTCAACCACGCCCTGTCCACACAGCCGGCTGACAGGTCGACCGCCGAGCGCTGCCTGACCGACATCTACGCCAGGGCATCGCGGCCGCGACCCCGGTTCGAATGGGTAGACTCGCCAGACAAGGCACTCCCCCTGATCACCGGCTGGCCCACCCTCGATCAGCTCTACGAGCGCATCCGGGACCGCCGGCCGCGCGGGACGCCACCGCTGGCAAGCGACATTGCCATGATCGCCTCCCAGCTACGCGGCGCGCTGAGCGCGGGCGTCACTCACACCGATCCCGAACTGTCACCCCTGCGTACGGGCAAGAACAAGGAACCATGGCCTGAACTGGCGCCGCTGCAGGCGCTCGACAGCGGGGTTCCGCTCGCTGTCGTGCTGCACCAGGGCGTACGCACGGCACTGCACCGCAGCCTCGGCCACGGGTACTACCTACCCGTGCGTGCAGCGCTCACGATCGACGCTCCGGTACCCGTGTGCTGGTACGGGCAGCAGGACGCGTCATGGATCGCCTACTACGACGTGCTGCATCGACTCGGCCTTGCCCGGTACGGGCCCGACGAGGCCGCGCAGCTCGACGCCTGGGCCGGCCTGGCCCGCGCCTGCGGCTGGTGGTGGCCCGGCGAGGACGTCTGCGTCGTGGTGGACCGGCCGCAAGCGATACGAACTGAGCCGGTCTCCGGAACAGTGCACGACCAGATCCGACTACAACCTCGTGGCCTGCGCTACCGCGACGGCTGGCAACCACTCCTGAGCAGGTGACCTGAGTCGACAGCCGGCCGGGACGGGCAACCGCCAGTCCCGGCCGGCCCGCTCCACACCCTGCAAAGTTCAGAGCGAAGTCCACAGCTGTGGGGGCAGGCCGGCCACACCCTTCACCGATGCGTGTGCTGCCGTGTTGGCCTTCTTGGCGACCCGTCCTGTGATTGCCCGTTCCCTGCACTCGGGGCAGCCATCCGGTTCATGGTTCCGACCAGTTGCTCGCTGCCCTCGTCGAGCTGACGGGCGACGGACTGGAGATGCGAGATCATCATCTCACCGAAGATCCGCAGGGCTTCCTGGCTGGCTGTCCTGTTGAAGGTGCCGCTGCCGTTGCGCTGACCGTCACGCACCGCTTGCTCGGCCTCCCGGCGGGCGTTGTCCACCGCCGCCTGCACGTGGGCTTCGTACTGGACGCGGGCGTACTCGGCGACTCGGCTGGCGTAGTCGTGGGCTTGGGCGATGATCTGCTCGGCCTCCCGCTGCGCCGCCGAAACCACGTTGACCTGCTCGGCTGCCGGTAGCTTGCCCGCCGTGTCGGTGCTCGGCAGGACCCCGTGCCGGTGCAGCTCAAGGTGGTCATTGAGCCGGGCGTGTTCCGCTTGCAGGTTCGCGATCTGCGTGGCGAGGTGGTCGAGCTCGTCGGCCACCTGGATTCGGAACCGGTCGACATCGGTCGGCTCGTACCCGCGGCGGGTGAACGACGCGGCCTCGAAATGCCAGCGACGGACCCGGTCGGCGGTCATGCGCACCGGGGGGCTCAGGGCGACCTGCCGGCCGTCGTACCTGCTGGTCGTAGTCGCGCTCACCGGATACCTCCAGAATCGCCAGGGGCGGTGCTTGCTGGCCATGTCGGCCCGTACCAGTGCGCGCCGAACCCTTCGTGGTGTAGTTGGCCGGCCTGGTAGCCCGCCTGGGTCAACGCCGTCACCGACCGGGCCACCATCTGGTCGGAGCCGCACACGTACACGTGCCGGGACCGCCAGTCCCCGTCGGCCAACGCGCGGTCCACCGGGTGCGCGACTTCGCCGGGCCGCTGGAAGTCCACGCCGACGACATAGGTCACGGTCAGCCACGGCCAGGACGAGGCCAACTTGTCAATCGCGTCGGTGTCGTAGAGCTCGAGACGGGTCCGCGCCCCCACATAGAGGGCGACGTGTCGCCGGGGGTCTTCTTCCGCGACCTGCTCGAGCAGTGCCTTCATCGGAGCCCACCCGGTGCCGCCGGCCAGGATCAGCAGGTCGCTGGAACCGGCTGGCCGCAGAGTGAGCTGATCACCCACGGGGGCGGCCAGGTAGATGCGGTCCCCGGCCGTGCAGCCGTACACCAGCCGGGAGGAGACAGCACCGCCGGGCGCTACCCGCACGTGCAGCTCGATGGTGCCGTCGCGGCGGGGAGCGTTGGCCGGCGAGTAGTACCGCCAGGCGCGCACCGCCGGGTGGGCCACCCCGATGGATTGGCCGGGCGTGAACCTCAACAGGTAATTGGGCCGCACCGTCAGCACCGCCACGTCGAACGTCCGCTGCTCGTGGCTGA
>NZ_JBSGJR010000056.1:0-20243 GCF_053605645.1 Micromonospora sp. NPDC003776 | reverse complement strand
CGCCGGGGGGTAGAGCGACGGGGTGCCCCTGCTGCTGGTGCGGAGGGCGGCGGCCCGGGGCGGCCGGCCGCCCGACCCGGCCGAGCAGGCGGACCTGCGCCGGGTGGTCCGCCGGTTGGACGGCCTGCCGCTCGCCATCGAGCTGGCCGCCGCGCGGCTGCGGGTGCTGTCGGCCGGCCAGCTCGCCGAACGCCTCGACGACATGCTGGGCACCCTGGACGCGGGCCGGGAGGAGCCCGAGCCACCCCCGGTGGAGGACGCCTGGAGCGGCAACCAGCAGGACACCGTGGACCTGGTGGCCGCCGCGACCGGGGCCGCCCCGCCGGCGCCGGCGACCCGGGCGGTGCAGCGCTCGGCCAACGAACGTCACCTCACCATGCAGGCCACGGTCACCTGGTCGTACCGGACGTTGGGCGCGCGCTCGGCCCGGCTGCTGCGCTGGCTGGCGGTCTTCGCCGGGCCGGTGGACCTGTCGACGGTGCAGTGGCTGCTGGACGACGACCCGCTCGACCCGCTCTCCGTGCTGGTGGACAAGTCGATGGTGCTGGCCGAGCCGCGCGCCTCGGGGAGCACCTACCGGATGCTCGACCCGATCCGGGCGTACGCGGCCCGCCGGCTGGCCGAGGCCGGCGAGGAGCAGACCGCCCGGGACCGGCACGTCGCCTGGTCCCGGCACGCCCTGGAGGCCGCCCACCTCGGCCCGGACGGCCGCCCGGTCACCCTCTCCCTGTACGCGCTCGACCCCCTCGCCGGGGAGCTGCGGGCGGCGCTGCGCTGGTGCGCCACCGGCGGCAGTGCCCGTTCGGGCCTCCGGTTGGCCGGCGGGCTGGACCAGTGGTGGCGGGAGCGCGGGCTGGCCCGGGAGGGCCGGCTCTGGCTGTTCCGGCTCTACGGCCGGATCGCCGAGACCGGCGAGCAGATCCCGGAGGCGGAGCTGGCGGCGGCGTACCACATGCACTCGTTGCACGCCGGGGCGGACGGGGAGTTCGCCGAGGAGCTGCGCTACTCGCAGCGGGCCGAGGCGGCCGCCCGGCAGGCCGGCGACCTGGGGCTGCTGGCCCGGGTGCTGGCCGGGCGCGCCGGGCCGCTGGTCGACCTGGGGCAGTTCGCCGAGGCGGAGCGGGTCTGCCGCGAGGTGATCGACTGGGCGTACGCGCAGGACGTGGTCCCGGACGCGCTGCTGGCCGTCTACAACCTCGCCGAGCTGCTCTGGCGCCGGGGCGCGCTGGACGAGGCGGCCGAGCTGCTCGGGGCGGCCCGTCCGGTGGAGGCGGCCCGCCCGGTCGAGCGGGGCCGGCGTTCGGTGGACATGCTGCTCGGTCTGGTGGCCCTGGACCGGGGCGACCTGGTCGCCGCGCACGAGCACCTGCTGGTGGCGCTCCGCTCCCGGATGAACCACGGCTACCTGGGGCGGGCCTGCGACACGCTCAACGCGATCGCGGTGCGCTGCGCGCTGGGGGGTGATCCGGTCACCGCGGCCCGGCTCTTCGGCGCGGCCCAGGCCACCCGGGCGTACCTGCGCGCCACCCCGGGCATCTACGGGCCGTACTGGCTGGAGCGGCAGGCGGAGCTGCGCCGGGTGCTCGGCGACGGGACGTTCGACGCCGCGTACGCGGCGGGCGGCGAGCTGGCCCTGGAGGAAGCGGCGGCGCTGGCCCTCGAGGTGGAGCACCCGGACCTGGCCGCCGACTCGCCCCGCTTCATCGCCCCCGGCCCACGCCGGCCCGCGTCGCCCCGCTTCCCCCGCTCCACCACGGGCTGACCGCGGCCCACGCCGGATGTCGGCGCGGACCGGTGCCCGGACGGACGAATGCCCCGGACCGCGAACGGGTCCGGGGCATTCGCGCCGCGTCAGCGCACGAAGCGCGGCGGGCTGACCGGGCCCTCGTTCCAGGACCGGTCCAGCGCACTCACGTAGTAGGTGTAGCGCGCGCCGTCCGCCGCCGTGGTGTCCACCCAGGACTGCACGTCACCGTCGGTGCCCCGCACGGTGCCGACCAGGTGGGCCGCGTCGGCGAAGCCGCAGCGGTCGGCGAGGCCGGCGCCGTCGAACCGGTAGATCGCGTACGAGGTGGCGGTGCCCAGGGGACCCTCGCCGTCGGCCGGCTGCCGCCAGCTCAGGCGTACGCCGTCGGACTGCCGCTCGGCGTCGGTGACCACCGGGGCGAGCAGCGGCCGCGACGGGAGCTGGGACATGGTCGGCACCAGGGCCGGGCGGGAGTAGTGCTCGGCCGTGTAGATGTCGGTGGCGCCGAGCCGGTTCGCCCGCACCTGCACCGCGGAGAAGTGCACGTTGCCGAGCACCTCCGGGTACGACCGGTTGAGCGTCAGGTGGTCGGACAGCTCGCGTGGGTTCATCCAGTACGACCCGTACGCCGGGTCGCCGCTCTTGTAGTCGGCCTGACCGATGTAGAGCTGGACGTTCGTGCCGCGCACCTGCTCGGCCCACCACGGCACCAGCCGGGCGTAGTCGGCGGCCGGGTACTGGCCGATGTACCAGTAGAGCTGCGGCACCACGTAGTCGATCCACTCCTCCTTGATCCACTTACGGGTGTCGGCGGAGATGATGTCGTACGACTGGCTGCCGGTGGTGTCCGAGCCGTTCGGGTCGGCGCTCTTGTTACGCCAGATGCCGAACGGGCTGACCCCGAACTTCACCCACGGCTTGACCGCCTTGATCTTGGCGTTCATCTCCTGGACCAGCAGGTTGATGTTGTCCCGCCGCCAGTCGGCCTTGTCGGTGAAGCCCCGGTTGTACTGGGCGAAGGTGGCGTCGTCCGGGTACTGGTAGGTGCCGCTCGGGTACGGGTAGAAGTAGTCGTCGAAGTGCACGCCGTCGACGTCGTACCGCTTGACCGCGTCCAGCATCGCGGTCTGGACGAACTCGCGGACCTCGGGGATGCCGGGGTTGTAGTAGAGCCGGCTGCCGGCGACCCCGGCCGGCGGGTACGCGAACACCCAGTCCGGGTGCTGCCGGGCCGGGGCGTTCGGGGCGAGCTTGGCGATGTCCGCGCCGGCGCCGCCCGGGGCCGGCATGGAGACCCGGTACGGGTTCATCCAGGCGTGGAACTCCAGGTTCCGCTTGTGCGACTCCTCGACCAGGAAGGCCAGCGGGTCCCAGCCCGGGTCCTGGCCGCGCACCCCGGTGAGGTACTCCGACCACGGCTCGTACGGCGACGGCCAGAACGCGTCGGCGGTCGGGCGGACCTGCACCACGACGGCGTTGTGGTGCAGTTTCTGCGCCAGGTCGAGCCAGCCCAGGTATTCGGCCTTCTGCTTGGCGATCTGGTCCGGGTCGGTCCACGAGGCCTTGCTGGGCCAGTCGATGTTCGTCACCGAGGCGATCCACATGGCCCGGAACTGCCGCTTGGGCGTGGCCGGGTCGGTGACGCAGGTGGTCGTGTTCGGGTCGGACGCCGTGTCGCTCTCCGCGGCGTGTGCGGGGGTGCCGGCGACCAGTGCGCCGAGCAGCGCCACGGCCAGCCCGGCGGCTCTGAGCCGAGTTGCCTTCATGCGGTGCGGTCCCTTCGTTGGGGCTCCCGGAGCGGCGGCGGCGGACGTCGGGCTCATCCGGCAAGATTCGCCGCAGAATATCTGCCGCCGGTAGAAAACTTTCATCTATCCCGATGCTGCGCAAGACCTGCGGACGGATCGATGCCCAGGTCGGGCCGAACGCCCGAGGGGTGAGCCGGGCCACAGGTCGCATCGTGACCTTTCCGACACGTCGGGTGAGGGGTTGGTCGAGAGTCAGCTGGGTACCTTCGCCGGTCACCGGACCGCCGCCGTGGTGGTCGCACGCTGGGGAGGTGACCCGTGTCCGTCCTGCGGACCAAACCGATCAGGGACGTGCAGGCCCAGAGTGACGCCGACGGCGAGGACGGCCGGCCCGGCCTGCGCCGCCGCCTCGGCGCCGTCGACCTGATGGGCTTCGGCATCGGCATCGTGATCGGCACCGGCATCTTCACGCTGACCGGCATCGAGGCCAAGAACCACGCCGGCCCCGGCGTGGTGATCTCGTTCGCGATCGCCGGCGTGGTCGCCCTGCTCGCCGCGCTCTGCTACGCCGAGCTGGCCTCCAGCGTCCCGGCCGCGGGCAGCGCCTACACCTACGCGTACGCGACCATGGGCGAGATCGTCGCCTGGATCATCGGCTGGGACCTGCTGCTGGAGTTCGCGCTCGGCTCGGCGGTGGTGGCCCGGGGCTGGTCCGGCTACCTCGCCGAACTCCTCGGCCTGCCCAGCGCCTGGTTCGCCGAGGAGAGCAGCGTGGTCAACCTCGGCGCGATCGCCATCGTGCTGGTCCTCGGGGTGATCGGCATCGTCGGCATCCGTGAGTCCGCCCGGGTGACCAACGTGCTGGTCCTGGTCAAGGTCGCCATCTGCGTCTTCATCGTGGTCGCCGGGCTGTTCTTCGTGAAGGCCGCCAACCTCAGCCCGTTCATCCCGTCGGCCGAGCCGGCGGGCGGCAGCGAGGACGGCATCCGACAGCCGGTCACCCAGGCGATCTTCGGGCTGGAGCCCTCCGTCTTCGGCTTCGCCGGGGTGCTCACCGCCGCCGCGGTGGTCTTCTTCGCGTACACCGGCTTCGAGGCCGTGGCGAACCTAGGTGAGGAGACCCGCAAGCCCCGCCGGGACCTGCCGCTGGGCCTGCTCGGCACGCTGGGCATCTCCACCGTGCTGTACATCGGCGTCTCGCTGGTCGTGGTCGGCATGGTGCACTACACCGACATCGACGAGGGTGCCCCGATCGCCTCGGCGTTCAAGGCGGCCGGCGCCGGCTGGGCGGCCATCCTGGTCTCCATCGCCGCGATCGCCGGCCTGACCAGCGTGATCCTGGTCGACCTGGTGGCCATGGGCCGGATCGGCTTCGCCATCGCCCGGGACGGGCTGATCCCGCCGTCCATCGCCAAGGTGCACCCGCGCTGGGGCACCCCGTACCGGATCTCGGCGATCATGACGATCGGAGTCGCGCTGCTCGCCGGCCTGCTGCCGCTCTCCGCGCTGGCCGACCTGGTCAGCATCGGCGCGCTCTGCGCCTTCGTGCTGGTGTCCGTGGCCGTGCCGATCCTGCGGCGCCGCCGCCCCGACCTGGACCGGCCGTTCAAGGTGCCGTTCTCCCCGGTGCTGCCGATCCTGTCGGCGCTGGCCTGCCTCTACCTGATGCTCAACCTGTCGGTGGAGACGTGGATCCGGTTCCTGGTCTGGATGCTCCTCGGCGGCCTCATCTACTTCGGCTACGGCTACCGCAAGAACCGCCTGGCCCGCCGCGAGGCGGCCTCGTCCGCCCTGCCCGAGCCCGCCGCCACCCGCTGACCGGGTAAGCAGGGGCCCCTTCTTAACGCGCGGTGTTAGGAAGGGGCCCCTGCTCTACCTGAGGCGTTAAGAAGGGGCCCTTCCTTACACCTCGTCCGGGCGAGGCTGAGGGTCGGCGGTGGGGCCCTTCACCACGGGCCGGCCGTCGGTCCAGACGACCTCGTCGAGCCAGACCTGCCGGCCCGGGTCGATGGCGCCCTCCTGCCCCGGCGGCCAGGCGTGGTAGAGCAGCCAGGTCCGCCCGCCCTGCTCGATCATCGAGGCGTGCCCCGGCCCGGAGGCCACCGCGTTGCCCTTGAGGATCGGGTTCTCCGGGGCCTTCACGCACGGACCGGTCGGGCTCTCGCAGACCGCATACCCCTCGGCGTAGCCGGCCTGGTCGTAGGCGTTGGCGGCGAAGAAGAGGTGGAGCCGGCCGTCGTGCCGGTGGAAGAAGGGGCCCTCGATGAGCGTGCCCTCCCACGGCTCGGTCTGCTTCAGCAGCTTCGTCGGGGTGCCGGTGAGCCGGAGCCCGTCCGGGGAGAGCCGCTGCGACCAGAGCCAGGTGTCCACCCCGATCGCGTTGCCGTCGTTCTTCCAGAGCAGCCAGAGGCTGCCGTCGGTGTCCCGGTACGGGCTCGCGTCGATGGATCCGCCCAGCTCCGCCTGGCAGATCAGCGGGCCGGCCGAGTCGTCCCGGTACGGCCCCGACGGGGTCGCCGCGACCGCCCGCCCCACGCACTGCCGTCCGGACTTCCGGTCGGCGACGGTGTAGTAGAGGACGAACCGGTCCGGGGCCAGCTGGATGACCTCCGGCGCCCAGGTCTTCCCGGCGTCCGCCCAGTCCGGCAGTTCCGCCAGCGCGTCCCCGGCCGGGGTCCACTCGACCAGGTCCGGGGAGGTGAGCACCGGCACGTTCCGGCCGCCGGAGTTGGTGTGGAACAGATACCAGGTGTCGCCGACCCGGATGGCCTGCGGGTCCGGCGCGTCGGTCCGGACGACGGGGTTGGTGAACATGCGCGGATCCTCCGGCCGGTTCGAGGGGGTCGGATCGGTGCCGCAGCCGGCGGCGAGCAGCGCGGCGGCCAGGACCGCCGCGCCGCGACGCCCGCCGGTCATCCTTTCAGGCCGCTGCGGGAGACGCCCTGGATGATGTGGCGCTGTGCGAGCACGAAGAGGATCAGCACCGGCACGCTGGCCAGCACCGCCCCGGCCATGATCACCGGGTAGTCGGTGTTGTAGGCCCCCTGGAGCAGGCCCAGGCCGGCCGGCAGGGTCAGTCGCTCGGGGCTGAACAGCACGTAGATCGGCCAGAGGAAGTCGTTCCAGTTGGTCAGGAACGACAGCACCCCCAGGGTGGCCAGGGCCGGCTTCGACAGGGGCAGCAGCACCCGGGTGAACACCTGCCAGTGGTTCGCCCCGTCCAGCACCGCGGCCTCCTCCAACTCCGCCGGGATGGAGAGGAAGAACTGCCGCAGGAAGAACACCCCGAAGGCGCTCGCCGCGCCCGGCACGATCACCACGGCCAGGGTGTCGAGCCAGCCCAGCCGGTCGGCGATCACGAAGTTCGGGATGATCAGCGAGGTGGGCGGGATGAAGAGCGTCCCCACGATCAGCGCGAAACCCAGCGACCGCCCGCGGAACCGCAGCCGGGCCAGCGCGTACGCGGCCATCGAGGCGGTGACCAGCACCAGCAGCGAGTGCAGGGCGGCGGCCAGCATGCTGTTGACGAACCAGCGCAGCACCGGATTGGCGTCGTTGTGCACGATCTTGTCGAACCCGTACGTGGAGAACGGGTTCGGCAGCCAGGTCGGCGGGATCTTCTGCGCGTCCCCGTACGTCTTGAGCGAGGTGAGCAGCATCCAGAGCAGCGGCGTGAGGAACACCAGGGCCAGCGCCACCAGCAGGGCGTAGCGGCCGGCGCGACGGAGTGCGGTCATCCGGTCCTCCTCAGTCTTCCCGGTAGCGGAACAGCCGGAAGTTGACGACGCTGATCACCGCGAGCGCCAGCGCGAAGAGGATGCTCATCGCCGCCGCCTTGCCGGCGTCGTTGTCCCGCAGCCCCTCGTCGACGATCCGCCAGACCACGGTGCGGGTCTGCTGCCCGGGTGCGCCCTGCGTGATCAGGAACGACTGGCCGAAGACGTTCGCGGAGGCCAGGATCGTGGTGGTCAGCACGAACAGCAGCACCGGCCGGAGCCCGGGCAGGGTGACGTTGCGGAACCGTTCCCAGCCGTTCGCCCCGTCCACCCGGGCCGCCTCGTACAGCTCCGCCGGGATGTCCTGCAGCCCGGCCAGGTAGATGACGGCGTTGAAGCCGGAGGTCCACCAGACGGTCACCCCGACCAGCGACACCCAGGCCCAGGGCACGTCGGTCACCCACGGCGTGTCGGAGGGCAGCCCCACCGCGCCGAGCATGCGGTTGACCAGGCCCAGGTTGGCGTCGAGCAGGAAGCGCCAGAGCAGGCCGATGACGGCCACCCCGAGGACGTACGGGGCGAAGTAGACGGCCCGGAAGAACGTCCGTCCGGGGAACGCGCCGTTGAGCAGCAGCGCCAGCCCGAGCGGGACGACCACCAGCAGCGGCACCGAGAAGACGGTGAAGATGGCGGTGGCGCGGACGGCGGACCACCAGTCCGCGTAGTCCGCCGACTGGCTGTCGAAGAGCGTCTTGTAGTTGTCCAGGCCGACGAACGGGCGGTTGGGCAGCTGCAGGTCCCACTGGTGCACGCTGAGCCAGAGCCCGAAGACGATCGGCAGCACCCCGAAGCCGAGGAACAACACCAGGTAGGGCGCGAGGAAGAGGTACGGGGTGGCCGGGCTGCCCCGGCGTGTCCCACCCCGGCGGGTCGCCCGCCCCGCCGGGGGCGGCGCGTCCCGGCGCGCCGCCCCGGCCTCGATCACGTCGGCCACCGGCATCAGCTCCCGTACTTCTTGCGGTTGTCCTCGAGCTGCTTGGTGGCCTTGGCCGCCCCGTCGTCCAGCGCCTGCTTCGGGGACTTCTTGCCCAGGGCCGCCTCGCTGAAGGCGGTGTAGAAGGTGGTGAGCACCTCGCCGAGGCCGGGTACGGCCGGCGGGAAGGCGGCGTACTCCAGCTCGGGGGCGAGGGCGCTGATCTGCGGCAGGGCCTTGAACTCGGCGCTCTCGCGGACCGCCTTGCGGGCCGGCACCTGACCGCCCTTGGCCCAGTCCAGCGAGTGCTGGCTCAGCCAGTTGATGAACACCTTGGCGCCGGCGATCTTGTTGGCGTCGGCGTTGCGCTGCTTGACGATGGTAAAGTTGTGCGAGTTCGCCCAGGCGGCCGGCTGGCTGCCGATCTTGGGCAGCGGCGCGACGCCCCACTGCACGTCCGTGCTCTTGGCCAGGTCGTTGATCTGCCAGATGCCGTTCCAGTTGAACGCGTTCTTGCCGCTCTTCAGCGCCAGGTAGTCGGCGTCCTGGCCGACGTTCGACGGGGAGTGGCCCTGCTTGATCATGTTGACCAGCCAGGTGCACGCCTCGACCGCCGGGTCGGAGTTGAAGGTCGCCTTCGCCACGTCCTGGTCGAAGAGCGTGCCGCCCCACTGGTGCAGCACACTGTAGAAGGTCATGCCGCCGGTGAACTGGAACGGGCTGACCCAGAAGCCCTGCACGCCGGACTTCTTCAGCTCGGTCAGCGCTGCCTCGTACTCCTCGCGGGTGGTCGGCGGCTTGTTCGGGTCGAGGCCGGCCTTCTGCATGACCCCCTTGTTGTAGTAGAAGCCGAGCGGGTGCATGTCGAGCGGGATGCCGTACCGCTTGTCGTGGTACAGGCCGCCCTTCCAGACCGTCGGGGCGAAGTCCCCCTCGTTGAGTTCGAGCGCCTTCGCCACGTCGTCCAGCTCGGTGATGACCCCGCGCGCGGCGAAGGTGGCGAGCTGGTCCATGTGCATGACCGCGATGTCCGGCCCGGCCCCGCTGGAGACCGCGCCGGGGAGCTTGGCGTAGTAGTCCTCCCAGCGGTACGTGCTCACCGCGATCGCGATGTTCTGGTGCTCGCTGTTGAACTGGTCGACGAGCTTCTTGAAGATGTCGCCGTCGCCGCCGGTGAAGCCGTTCCACAGCTTCAGGTCGACCTTGGGGCCGCTGTAGTCCTTGCCGCCGTTGCCGGCGGAGGGGGATTTGCTGGCGCTGCCGCCGCCGCAGCCGGCCAGGGTGAGGGTGGCCGCCGCGCCGAGTCCGACGCCGAGGCCGAGCAGGCGGCGCCGGCTCATCTCGTGCTGGATCATGTGTGCTCCTTGGGGGACGGGATGCAGTATTGCCTGGTCACGACTGCGGTGCGAAGCGCAGCAGGTTCCAGGAACAGGCGGGCAGCGCCACGGTGCAGCGACCGCCCTCGACGGTGGGGGTGCTCAGCTCCCGGGGCGTCACCCGCTCGGGCTCGGCCTCGGTGTTCATGGCCGCCGGCTCGACGCCGGCGGCGAGGGCGGTGTGCGCTCGACCGGAGAGTCCGGGCAGGCCGCGGAGGTCGAGGTCCAACGAGAGGTCCGCGTCGCCCCGGTTGACCGCGAAGACCGCGAGGTCGCCGGTCTCCTCGTCCCGGACGGCGACGGTGTCCAGCACCGGCACCTCGCCGTACCGCTTCGTCTCGTAGCCGGGGGAGACGGGTTCGGTGCGCAGCACGGTGCCGCGCGCGTACCGGGCGGTCAGCGCGAACGGGTGGAAGATGCTCTGCCGCCAGGCCGGCCCGCCGGTGCGGGTACGGATCGGGGCGATCACGTTGGCGAGCTGCGCCTGGCAGGCCACCCCCACCCGGTCGGCGTGCCGGAGCAGGGTGATGAGCAGATCGCCGACCACCACCGCGTCGACCGCGGTGTAGTCGTCCTCGATCAGCGCGGGCGCCTCGACCCAGCCCCGCCGGTCCAGGTCGGCCTGGAGGCGGGACTGGTACCAGACGTTCCACTCGTCGAAGGAGATTTTCAGGCGGCGCTTCTGCCGCTGCCTGGCGGCGACGTGGTCGGCCGTGGCGACCACCTCGCGGATGAAGTTGTCCATGTCCACGGCGGAGGCCAGGATGCTGGCCCGGTCCCCGTCGGACGGGTCGTAGTAGGTGTGCGCGGAGATGTAGTCGACGTGTTCGTAGGTGTGCTCCAGGACGGTCGCCTCCCAGGCGGCGAACGTCGCCATCCCCCGGTTGGAGCTGCCGCAGGCCACCAGGCTGATCGACGGGTCGATCAGCTTCATGGCCCGCGCCGTCTCGGCCGCGAGCCGGCCGTACTCGTCGGCGGTCTTGTGCCCCACCTGCCACGGGCCGTCCAGTTCGTTGCCCAGGCACCAGAGCCGCACCCCGTACGGCTCCTCCGCGCCGTGCTTGCGGCGCAGGTCGGACAGTTGCGTGCCGCCCGGGTGGTTGGTGTACTCCAGCAGGTCGCAGGCCTCCTGGACACCGCGGGTGCCGAGGTTGACCGCCATCATCGGCTCGACACCCGCCTCGGCCGCCCAGGTCATGAACTCGTCCAGCCCGAACGCGTTGGTCTCGATCGTCTTCCAGGCCAGGTCGAGCCGGCGGGGCCGGTCGCCGACCGGGCCGATGCCGTCCTCCCAGCGGTAGCTGGAGACGAAATTCCCACCGGGGTAACGGACCACCGAGACGCCCAGCTCGCGGGTCAGCTCCAGGACGTCCCGCCGGAAGCCACGCGGGTCGGCCGTGGGATGCCCGGGTTCATAGACCCCGCCGTAGACGCAGCGACCCATGTGCTCGACGAAGGAGCCGAAGAGGCGGCGGTCGGCCGTCCCGATGGTGAAGGCCGGGTCGATCGTCAGCTGTGCGTTCCGCACGGGGGTGCCACCTTTCCTCGTACCGAGCTGAGGTGACCTCGGTCACCCCGTACCCCAGGTTTGTACAACGTTGTAACCAACGTTGTAAAGAGGTGCGGACGCGGTACAGTGCCGGCAGCGCCGACAGGGGAGGAAGGGTGCGACACAGGCTCAAGGACGTCGCGGAGCGGGCCGGCGTGTCGGTGAAGACCGTCTCCAACGTGGTCAACGGCTACCAGCACGTCCGGCCGGACACCCGGGCCCGGGTCGAGCAGGCGATCGCCGAGCTCAACTACCGGCCGAACCTCTCCGCGCGCAACCTGCGCAAGGGCCGGACCGGCGTGATCGCCCTGGCCGTGCCCGAGCTGGACATCCCCTACTTCGCCGAGCTGGCCCGGCATGTGGTCACCGCCGCCGCCGCGCACGGCTGGACGGTGCTGATCGACCAGACCGGCGGTGGGCCGGAGCAGGAACGGAAGGCCGCCAGCGGGATCGGCGACCACATGATCGACGGCCTGATCTTCAGCCCGCTCGCGCTCACCGCCGACGACCTCGCCGGCCTCGACGGGATGCCGATGGTGCTGCTCGGCGAGCGGGTCGACCACGGCCCGGCCGACCACGTCATGATCGACAACGTGGCCGCCGCCCGTGAGATCACCGCCCATCTGCTCGGCCTGGGCCGCCGCCGGATCGCCGCGATCGGCTCCCAGCGCACGCCCGAGGGGGCGAGCGCCCGGCTCCGCCTGGCCGGCTACGCCGCCGCGCTCGCCGAGGTCGGCGTCGACTACGACGAGCGCCTGGTGGCCCCCGCGCCGGCCTGGCACCGCGCGGACGGCGCGGCCGCCGTGCGGCACCTGCTCTCCACCGGGGTACGCCCCGACGCCGTCTTCTGCTTCAACGACACCCTCGCCCTCGGCGCGCTGCGGGCCCTGCACGAGGCCGGGCTGCGGGTGCCCGAGGACGTGGCGGTGGCCGGCTTCGACGACATCGAGGACGGCCGTTTCTCGATCCCCACGCTCAGCACGGTCTCGCCGGACAAGGAGGGCATCGCCCGTCGGGCCGTCGACCTGCTCGCGGAGCGCCTCTCCGGGGACCCGGGCGCGCCGCCCCGGGAGTTGATCGCCCCCCACCGCCTCGCCCTCCGCGAGAGCGCACCCGCCCGTCGCTGACCGGCGGCCGCCCGGTCAGTCGAAGAAGCGGGCCAGGTGGGCCGGGGAGGGTGCCGGGGCGTCGGGGGCCAGCGGGGTGAGGTCGGCGAAGATGGAGGCGCCGTCGCACCCGACGTGCAGCGGGTACCAGCGCGGGGTGCCCGGCGGACGCTGACCGCAGATGCCCTTGAACGTCTGCACGTCCAACAGCCGTACGTGGGTGGGGTCCGCCACCGCGTTCACGTGCCGCCACCACGGGCTCATCACATGCAGCACGCCGCCCGGCCGCAGCGCCCGGTGGCACTCGTCCAGCAGCGGCAGGAAGTCGATCAGGTGCTCCAGGATGTGCACCGCGAAGAAGACGTCGACCGAGTCGTCGGCCAGCGGCAGCGAGCCGGACAGGTCGGCGACCGCGTCCACCCCGGCCGCCGGGTAGATGTCCAGGCCCAGGTTGCCCGGCCACTGCTTGGTAGCCCCGCAGCCCAGGTCCACCACCACCGGCGTACGGCCCGCGACGGCCACCCGGCACCACACGCCGAGCACCCCGGCGAACCGGCCGACCAGATCCCGGACCAGCCGTAGCTGAGCCGGATTGGCGACCTCGCCGCTCAGGTGCGCCACGCCCCGGTCAAAGCGCACGTCGACGGCGAGCCCGCGCAGCCGGTCGTCGTGCGCGGCCAGGTCGGCCCACGCCTCGGCGAGGAACCCGTCGGCCACGGCCAGCCGCTCGGCCGAGGGTGCGGAATGCGCCATCACCACCATGCGCCACCTCCGCGCCGCGCCATACCCGCATCGCCGCCCGGTATGCCTGGATCGGACCTTCGGCCAGCGTCGCCGGAGTCGGGCGTCCGGGCCAGCCTCCCGGCACGCGGCCTCCCCAATTGCGGCCCGGAGGCTCCGTCTCTTCCGTCGCCGAGCGTCATCCCGGTATCCGGCAGACTCCCCGAGAGCGTCATGCCTGTCAGACATGAAGATGTCGGAGAGACATGCCGCTCTCCAGTTGTGCGCCGGCTCTCCACCGGACGCGGCCGAACCGCAGCGCCGACGCGAGCGCATTCGCCGGAGGGCGCTGGTCCGCGCCAGGGCGCGGCGTTGCGCGGCCGAGTACCAGGTCAGCCGGCGATGGTGCGGCGGGGGGTGCGCCCCCCGCGCATCCGCTGCCGGGGCTGCTGAGCGGCGGCCGCCTTGGGCCGCTTGAGGTGGTAGCGGTGCAGCTCGTTGTTGCCGGGCAGGGACGGGTCCTCGCTCATCGCGACCAGCTCCCAGCCCTGGTCCCCGGCCCGGTTCAGGTGGGCCAGCGCGGTGTCGCCGTACGCCGTGACGTCGACCATCGAGCCGTCCGGGCCGTACCAGATGAAGACGACCTCCCAGCCGATGTCGGTGGTGGCGGCCTGGCGGCGGCGGACCAGCAGCGCGTACTCCCACTTGAGCATGGAGTCATTCTCACCCGGCGCGACCGGGTCGGCACGGATCAGTCCTCGGCGATCCGTCCGGCCGCCACGCGCAGCCGCCGGTGCACGCTCACCGCGTCCAGCATCCGCCGGTCGTGGGTCACCAGCAGCAGGGTCCCCGGGTACGTGGCCAGGGCCGACTCCAGCTGCTCGATCGCCGGCAGGTCCAGGTGGTTGGTGGGTTCGTCCAGCACCAGCAGGTTCACCCCGCGCCCCTGGAGCAGCGCCAGGGCGGCCCGGGTCCGCTCCCCGGGGGAGAGGGTCGCGGCCGGCCGCAGCACATGGTCCGCGCGCAGCCCGAACTTGGCCAGCAGCGTCCGCACGTCGGCCGGGGCCAGCTCCGGTACGGCGGCGCCGAACGCGTCCAGCAGGGGCTGGTCGCCGAGGAAGAGCCCGCGGGCCTGGTCGACCTCGCCGACCACCACCCCGGGGCCGAGCGCCGCGTACCCCTCGTCCAGCGGCAGCCGGCCCAGCAGGGCCGCGAGCAGGGTGCTCTTGCCGGAGCCGTTCGCCCCGGTGATCGCCACCCGGTCGGCCCAGTCGATCTGGAGGTCCACCGGGCCGAGGGTGAAGCCGCCCCGACGTACCACGGCATTGCGGAGCGAGGCCACGACGGCGCCGGCGCGGGGCGCGGCGGCGATCTCCATCCGCAGCTCCCACTCCTTGCGCGGCTCCTCGACCACCTCCAGCCGCTCGATCAACCGGGCGGTCTGCTTGGCCTTCGCCGCCTGCTTCTCGGTGGCCTCGGCCCGGTACTTGCGGCCGATCTTGTCGTTGTCGGTGGCCTTGCGGCGGGCGTTCTTGACGCCCTTCTCCATCCAGGCGCGCTGCGTCCGCCCCCGCGCCTCCAGGTCGGCCTTGGTGTCGGCGTACTCCTCGTACTCCTCCCGGGCGTGCCGGCGGGCCACCTCCCGCTCCTCCAGGTACGCCGCGTAGCCGCCGCCGTAGTGCCGGACCTGCCGCTGGTGCAGGTCCAGCTCCAGCACCCGGGTGACCGTCCGGGTGAGGAACTCCCGGTCGTGGCTGACCAGCACCGTCCCGGCCCGCAGCCCGGTGACGAACCGTTCCAGCCGGTCCAGCCCGGCCAGGTCCAGGTCGTTGGTGGGCTCGTCGAGCAGGAAGACGTCGTAGCGGCTGAGCAGCAGGGAGGCCAGCCCGGCGCGGGCCGCCTGGCCGCCGGAGAGGGCGGTCATCGGGTGGTCGAGGTCGACCGTCAGCCCCAGCTCCGCGGCGACCTGCTCGGCGCGCTCCTCCAGGTCCGCCCCGCCCAGGTCGAGCCAGCGCTCCAGCGCCCCCGCGTACGCGTCGTCGGCGCCCTCGGCCCCGGTGGTGAGCGCCTCGGTGGCGGCGTCCAGGGCGGCCTGCGCAGTGGCCACCCCGGTCCGCCGGGCCAGGAAGTCGCGGACCGTCTCACCGGGCCGGCGCTCCGGTTCCTGCGGCAGGTAGCCGACCGTGGCGGTGGGTGGGCTCAACGACACCGAGCCCTCCTCGCGGGGCTGGAGCCCGGCGAGGGTACGCAGCAGCGTGGACTTGCCGGCTCCGTTCACCCCGACCAGCCCGATCACGTCGCCGGGGGCGACGACCAGGTCCAGGTCGGCGAAGAGCAGGCGGTCACCGTGCCCGGCGGTGAGGTCCTTGGCGATCAACGTGGCGCTCATGAGGAGACCGAGCCTACCGAGCCGCCGATCGCACCGACCGGGCCGCGTCGCGGGACGGAGGTGAGGGAGACTCACTCCCGTGGTGACCACTCTGGCGATCGACTGCGGCGGTGGCGGGATCAAGGCCTCCGTCCTGGACGCCGCGGGCACGATGCGGGCCAAGGCCCTGCGAGTGCCCACGCCGTACCCGCTGCCGCCCGCGCTCTTCGTCAAGACGCTGCTCGAACTGGGCGGCCGGCTGCCGGCCGCGGACCGGCTCACGGTCGGGATGCCCGGCATGATCCGGCACGGCGTGGTGGTCGCCACCCCGCACTACGTCACCCGTTCCGGGCCGCGCAGCAAGGTCGACCCCGCGCTGGTCGCCGAGTGGTCCGGGTACGACGCGCGCAGCGCGCTCGCGGAGGCGTTCGGCATCCCGGCGCTGGTGCTCAACGACGCCGAGGTGCACGGTGCGGGGGTGGTCGCCGGGACCGGCTGCGAGCTGGTGCTGACCCTCGGGACCGGGCTGGGCAGCGCGCTCTTCGACGGCGGCGTGATCGCCCCGCACCTGGAGCTGTCCCACGCGCCGGTGCGCTGGAACACCACCTACGACACGTACGTCGGCGAGCCGGAACGGCGGCGGCTGGGGGACGCGTTCTGGTCCCGGCGGATCCGGCAGGTGGTGGACGGGCTGCGGCCGGTGTTCCGCTGGGACCGGCTCTACCTCGGTGGCGGCAACGCACGGCTGATCCGACCGGAGCAACTGGCCCGGATGGGCGACGACGTCGTGGTCGTGCCCAACACGGCCGGCATCGTGGGCGGTGTCCGGGCCTGGGAACTCGTGGGCGACCAGTACGACCCGACCCCGTGAGCGCGATTTCCGCCCCAGGAACACTCGCGGTCCGGCTGATGTTGTGTCAGCGTCGGACAAAGGGCGGCGCGACACGAGGGGGTGGGTCGAGTGGATCTTCTGGCGGAATACCGGCGGGCGACCATGTTCTTCGAAGCGGGTGACCCGACCGGAGCGGCCCGGCTGCTCGAGCCGATCGTCGAGGCGGAGCCCGGCAACTCCTCGGTACGGCAGCTGCTGGCCCGCGCGTACTTCCAGTCGGCCCAGCTCAACCGGGCCGAGGAGCAGCTGCGGGAGTTGGTCGACCGGGACCCGAGCGACCACTACGCGCACCACGTGCTCGGCCGCACCCTGGAGCGGATGAACCGCCCCGCCGACGCGCTGCGGCACCTGCGCATCGCGGCGGCCATGTACTCGACCAACGCCGACTACACCGCGGCGCTGCGCCGGGTGGAGGGCAAGGTCGGCGGCCAGCGCTGACGATGGTGACGAAGGGCAGTCCGGCTGGACTGCCCTTCGCCGTCCCTAGGATGGTTCCGTGAAGCTCAAGCTCGATCTCCACGACATCTACAACCGGGGCTACGAGATCGACCGCGCCCTGCGCGACATCATGAACGAGGCGGTGGCGAAGAAGGCCAGCATGGTGGAGATCATCCCCGGCAAGGGCTCCGGCCAGCTCAAGAAGAAGGTGCTGCGGTTCCTCGACCAGAAGGACGTGAAGCAGCTCTACCACCGGGTCGAGAAGGACTCGAAGAACTTCGGCCGCCTCTTCGTGCACTTCCGCTGGAAGTAGCCCGCTGATCCCGGCGGGTTGGTATTCCTGTGGGGTGTCGGAGCTGACGGGTGCCGCCCGGGCCGCCGGGAAGACGGCGGGACCGGCGTTGCTGCTGGGGGCGCTGGGCGTGGTGTACGGCGACATCGGCACCAGCCCGCTCTACGCGCTGAAGACGGTCTTCTCCCTCGACCGCAACCTGGTGCCGGACGCCCCCGACGTGTTCGGCGTGATCTCGCTGGTCTTCTGGTCGATCACCCTGATCGTGTCGATCAAGTACGTGATCTTCATCCTGCGGGCCGACAACGACGGCGAGGGCGGGGTGATGGCACTGGCCGCCCTCGCCGGACGGGCGCTGAGCGGCACCGCCGGGCGGCGCTCGGCCGCCGTGCTGACCCTGGGCGCGCTCGGCGCCGCCCTGTTCTACGGCGACAGCGTGATCACCCCGGCGATCTCGGTGCTGTCGGCGGTGGAAGGGCTGGAGGTCACCTCGCCGAGCTGGGCGGTGGTCGTGCTGCCGGGGTCCGCGGCGATCCTCACCCTGCTCTTCGCCGGCCAACGCTGGGGCACCGGGCGGGTGGGGGCGGTGTTCGGGCCGGTCATGCTGCTCTGGTTCGCCTGCCTGGGGGTGGCCGGCGTGGCCCAGGTGGCCCGTGATCCGGGCATCCTGGCCGGGCTGTCGCCCACGTACGCGGTCCTGTTCGTCGTGGCCCATCCGCTGATCGCGTTCGTCGCGATGGGTGCCGTGGTGCTGGCGATCACCGGCGCCGAGGCGCTCTACGCCGACATGGGTCACTTCGGCCGCGCCCCGATCCGCCGGGCCTGGTTCGGGGTCGTGTTCCCCGCCCTGACCCTCAACTATCTCGGCCAGGGGGCGCTGATCCTGCGCGCGCCGGAGAGTCGGGCGAACCCGTTCTTCCTGATGCTGCCGGACTGGGCGCGGCTGCCGATGGTCGTGCTGGCCACGGTGGCCACGGTGATCGCGTCCCAGGCGGTGATCACCGGCGCGTTCTCGGTGTCCCGGGAGGCGATGCGGCTCGGCTTCCTGCCGCACCTGCGCATCCGGCAGACGTCCCGCCGGGAGTACGGGCAGATCTATGCGCCCGGGGTGAACTGGGGCCTGTTCGCCGCGGTCCTGATCGTGATCTTCACGTTCCGCACGTCCACCCGGTTGGCCGCCGCGTACGGGGTGGCGGTCACCGGGACGTTCCTGATCACCACGGCGCTGTTCCTGGTTGTGGCGCACGGGCGGTGGCGCTGGTCCACCCGGCGGCTGGCGCTGTTCGGGATCGTCGCCGGCAGCATCGAGCTGATCTTCTTCACCGCGAACCTGGCCAAGATCAGCCACGGCGGCTGGCTGACCCTGCTCATCGCCGGCATCCTGTTCACGGTCCTGGTGACCTGGCGGCGGGGAGCCGAACTGGTCACCCCGCGCCGCACCGAGCGGGAGGGCCCGCTGGCGGACTTCATCGACCGGCTGCATGCCGCGAACGTCACGCGGGTGCCCGGTACCGCGGTGTTCCCCCACCCGAACAAGGAGACGACCCCGCTGGCACTGCGCGCGAACGTCGCGCACAACCACGTCCGGCACGAGCAGATCGTGATCATCTCCGGTCGGACCGCCAACGTCCCGCACATTCCCTGGGACCGACGACTGACCTTCGACGACCTGGGCGACCCGAACGACGGCATCGTCCACATCACCGCGGTCTTCGGCTTCCAGGACCCCACCGATTTCCCGGAGGTGCTCCGCCGGGCCGCCGCGCATCCCCTCGGCCGGGGCATCAGCCTCGACGAGGTCTCCTACTTCGTCTCGCGGATCACCCTGCGGATCACCCGTACCCCCGGCCTGACCACCTGGCGCAAGCGCCTCTTCATCGGCCTCGCCCACAACGCCGCGAGTCAGGTCGAGTTCCTTCGCCTGCCCGAGGAGCGGACCATCGTCCTCAGTGCCGAGGTTCCCGTCTGAGCCCGCGGCGTCGTGAGCGGTGCCGGCTCAGCCCGCCCTGCGCACCCGGTACGCCAGGTGGGTGACGCCGTTGCCCTGGACCACGTTGGTGGGCCCGTCCAGCAGCACGGGGGCGATCTTCAGGCCGGCGAGGAGCGGGATGCCGTCGCCGAGCACGACCGGGACGAGGTCGACGTGCACCTCGTCCAGGAGCCCCGCCTCGATGACCTGGGCCGCGATGGTGCCCCCGTTGACGCCGACCTCCTTGTCGCCGGCGAGGGCCCGCGCCCGGTCGATCGCGGCCTCGATGCCGTCCGTCACGAAGACGAACGAGTCGCTCTCCCGGTCCCAGCCCTCCGGTACGCGGTGCGTGACCACGACCACCGGCACGTTCATCGGGTGCCGGCCGCCCCAGCCGTTGGTCATGTCGAACAGCCGCCGGCCGACCACCAGCGCGCCGGTCCGCTCGCGTAGCGCGCGCAGGTGCTCGGCGCTCGCCGCCGAGGTGCGGACCGTCATGCCGGCCATGGCCGTCTCCACGTCGCCGTTGCCGTACCACTGGAAGAGGTGTTCGAACCCCCCGTGGGACGCGTCCGCGATGTAGCCGTCCAACGACATGGTCGCGCCGGTCGTAACCTTCGTCATCTGTCTGCTCCTCGGGTTCGTCGCTGTCCCTTCATCCCGAGGTAGAAGCCGGCCCTCCTCGTCTCGACATCCGTCCGCGGAATTTTTCAGAACGAGTAGGTCTCGGCGACCGCGAGCATCTCGGAGGTGTGCGAGCCGACCACCCCCACGTCCGAGGGGCGCGGGCGGAAGCCGGGGAGCTGGTCCAGGCCGTCGCTGGCGTCCATCGCCCGGAACCGCACCTGGTCGACGTTCGAGGTCAGGGTGAGGGTCACCTCGATGCCCTCCGGCGGCGGGGCGTGGAAGACGATCCCGAAGCCCCAGCCGGCCCGCAGTGTCTTCACCGGCACGTCCCGGCCGGCCACCGTGGCCGCCTTTACCACGGCGGTGGCGGAGTCGACGTGCAGCGAGGCCAGCCGGACCGGGCGCTGCGGGACGAGCCGCAGCCGCAGGATCCGCTGCTGGCCCGAGCGGGTGTCGGAGAGCAGGTCCAGCTTCGGGGCGGGCAGGTTCGCCGCCGGCGCGGGACCGGACCGCAGCTCGGCGTCGCCGAGCCCGGGGAAGTCGTCGGCCACCCCGGCGACGCCGTCGACGTAGCCGTCCGTCCACGGCTGCGGGTCGTCCTCGCGGCTGAGCCACCGGGCCTTCCCGGTGCCGGCGTCGAGGGCGTACATCAGGTGGGTGGGCACCGGGTGGGCGGCGTCGAAGCGGTCCACGGCCAGGCCGACCCCGGCGAGCACCGCGGC